>CANMZR010000117.1 GCA_947502375.1 Polyangiaceae bacterium | reverse complement strand
CGCACATGCTGCGCACTCTTCCCCCGTATCCCGCGCACGCCCGTATTTGGGCCTGGGTTCCCGCCTCCGCGGGAATGACGGTGCAAGGCAGCATCAACCCCGCACATGCTGCGCACTCTTTCCCCGGACCCAAAAAAACCGCGAAGACACGGCCGCAGGAGCCGCCGCGGGACCATTGCCCTATCTTCTCCAACTCCTCGCTGCACTAAGCAACAGCATTTCGCTCCGTGCATTCGCGCGCGCTCGCTCTCTGGCAATGTGCACACCGTGCACACCGTGCACACTGTGCACACTGTGCACGGCATGCCACGCGGCGCACCTTGCCATGTGCACAGCTTGTGCACACTGCAATGCAGAATCAGGATACCCAGAACAGACTCAGAAAGACGAAGTGCCCAGAGTCCATGGGTCAAGGGAAAAGAGAACCGGCGCAGCGAAAGCCAAGGCTGACGCTCCGGAGCGCGGGTTCGTACGCGCTGGCGGAGCGGACGCTCGACGGGCCGCCGTCGCCCCAACCGCCGCCGCGGATGACGCGCGCTGCAGTGTCTCGCTCTACTGTGTAGTTTGCTGAATAACCACTCGAGGTCCATTCCCACACATTGCCTGCCATGTCAGCCAGGCCAAAGGGAGAGTTGCCTTGAGAAAAAGAGCCGACAGTGCAAGTAGAGTTGGGCTTACGCTCCCCAAAGCGATTCCAGCACAGTTGTGAGTCAGGCTCATCGTTGCCCCATGGGTAGGTGCGGCCATCGGTGCCGCGGGCGGCGTACTCCCATTCTTCTTCGGTAGGCAAGCGTTGGCCTTGCGCTTTGCAGTAGGCGGTGGCCTGGTTCCAGTCCACGCAGTTGACCGGATGCGCTTCGCGACCCATGCTCTTTTGGTTGCAGCTTTTGCTTAAAGCAGCAACGACGGCCGCGGACTCCCCAGGCGCGACAGCGTCCGTGTGCGCGGGCTGGCATAATCCAGTGCGGACGCAGGCTGTGTAAGCCTTCATCGTCACTTCCGTCGCGTCCATGCAGAAGGCGGCGACCTCCACCGAGTGCGCGGGTTTTTCGTCGGCGTCTTCATTGCTCGACCCCATGGTGAAGGTGCCGGCGGGGATGGGTTTCATGCCGGTATTGGGCTTGCACTTCAGCTTTGCGGCGGCGTCGGCTTTTGCGGCGTCAGCGGCGGCGGTTTTGAGCTGTGCGACCTCTGCGGCAGTGGCTTGGAGCTTGGCGGCCATCGCGGCGGCGGCCGTGGCTGCATCCGCTTCAAGCTTTGCGGTCGCCGTCCTTTCGAGCTCTGCGGCAGCGGCGAGGTGGGCCGCGTCGGCTTTGAGTTTGGCGGCTTCTGCCACCGCCGCTTGCAGCTTGGCTGCCGTCTCGGCGGCGGCGTCCGCAGCCGTCTTGAGCTCGAGGGCGCTCGGGCCGCAAGCGGCGAGAGGCAGCGTGGCCGCGATGCCGAGTGCGGCAAGGCCGCTTCGGAGCGCCACGGTGAGCTTGGACGGGACCTTGGCTGCGGCGGGGCGAATCATCGATGCCGAGGGTTGAGACGGCGCGTGAGGGGCGTCAAGGTGTAAGCTCGCTCGTGCGCGGACGGTGGGCGGCGGCGAGTGGCGGCGGCTTTTGGTGCGTGTGGTAGGCTTTGCGTCGGTTTTGAAACGCGATGGCGCGTGAGTTGGTTTGCCATGAGTCTGCACGTCCACCGGAGCCCCAGGGTTGAAGAGCTCGTCGATGCTTTGCACGAGCACTTGGTGAGCACTTGGCCGCAGGATCCGTTTGCAGCCATCCCGATCCTGATCGGCAGCCGCGGGATGGGGCGGTGGCTGCGTCAAGAGCTTGCGACCCGGGCTGGAAGCTGTGCGCGGTTGGACTTTTTGTTTCCGCGAAATGCCTTCGAAGCCGCAGCCGTGTGGCTGCTCGGTGATCCAGAGGCTGCGAGCGACCATGAAACGGTGTTCTGGAGTTTGCGTGGAGCCGTGGAACCGTGGTCGGGCTCGGCACTGGTGGCCCGCGTGCTGGTGGTGCTCCGGGCCGAGGGAGGCGGCGCGGCTTTTGCTGCGGTGCGCCGCTATCTCGATGCCTCCGGAGTCAGCTCGGTGAACGAGCCGGTGGGGAGCCGAGAGGCCGCCTTTGCGATGCAGGTGGCAGGCGTCATCGAGCGGCTCCACTACGACCGGCCGAAGCACGCGCTCGCATGGAGCCGCGCGCCTGAAAGTGCGCCCAACGAGCACCGCTGGCTTGCCGTCTTGCTCTCGGCGCTCGAGGCGGAGAATGGCCAGATCGCGGGCGTGGGAGAGCGCGCTTTCGCAACAAAAATAAATGCCTCGCCGGCCGCGCGCCTCGAGGCTTTGCAACGGCTGCCGGCGCAGGCGCGGAACCGTTCCGTCCAGGTGTTCGGACTCTCGACGTTGCGCCCAGGCGATAAGCTGTGGCTCGCTGAGCTTTCGAGGCACCTCGCGGTCCACGTGTACACACTGGTCCCTTCGCGGGGGTGGTGGGGGCACGTGAGAACCCACCGCGAGCGCGTCAAATCGCTCCACGAAAAGCTGACGAACGAGTCGCTATCGAGTCTCGACCGCGCGGAAGTGAACGAGCTTTTCAGTCAGAATGATCTGCTCGCCGCGAACGGAGGCCCGAGCCGGGATCTGCAGTTGTGGTTCGAGGAATTCGAATACATCGACGAGGACGCTGGCGGCGAAAGCAGTCCCGCGAGTGGTCCGCGTTCGATGTTGCATGAACTCCAGGCTTGGCTGGACGCGGCGGATGTCAACCCAACCCACGAAACATTTCCTTGGCGCGCTCAGCGGAGCTGCCCGTCCGTCGCCATTCATGCGTGCCACGGTGCCTTGCGCCAATGCGAAGCGCTGCGCGATGAGCTGCTCCGCGTTTTTGCGAAAGACCCGACCCTCGAGCCACGCCACGTCCTCGTCATGACGCCGGATGTCGCGACCTACGCCCCGCTCGTGGCCGCGGTCTTTGGCCGGCAATCGGCGGCGGCTCGGCGCTCCGACGGAGAGCGTGTGACCGCACCCGAGTTGCCGGCCATTCCAGTGAACGTCGCGGATCTCGGTTTGCGCGCGACGAACGCGGTGGCCGAAGTGCTCCTGCGCGTGTTGGCGCTGACCGACGAGCGTGTGACCGCGAGTGCGCTCCTCGAATGCCTCAGCCTGTGGCCGGTCCGCAAGCGCTTTGGCCTGACGGAGGCGGAGCTGCCCGACGTGCGCGAGTTGGTCCTTCGGTCGGGGCTTCGCTGGGCCTGGGACAAGGCCGACCGAAAGCGCCACGAACAACCTGAACTCCAGCAAAATACGGTGCAATTTGCACTTGAGCGGATGGCTCTTGGGGTGCTGATGCCCGACGAGGAGCCGCTTGGTTGCCTCCCTGAAACCGAGCACTTCGAGCCGACGGTGCCGCTCGATGTGGCCTCGCTGGAACGGGTCGAGCGGTTCGGAAAGTTCGCGGCGTTTGCGGCTGCGCTCGTCGAGCAACGGGATCTTCTGTGCGCGCCTGGAGCGGCCGGGGACTGGCGGTTGCGACTCACTCGCGCGCTCGAGATGTTGACCCTCGTCGACGACGCGGACACCTGGCTGTTGGCCGAAGTGACGGACGCCCTCGGTGAGCGACTCCCCGATGCGCTTGGATCCACGGTGACGCTCGCCAAGGACGCGGTCGAGACCTTGCTGGCGGAGGCCTTCGAGTTGCCGGTCCGTGGGGACCGCCCGCTTGGCGGCGCTGTGACCGTGTGTGCGATGGAGCCCATGCGGTCCGTCCCGTTTCGGATCATCGCGATGCTCGGTCTCGATGACGGCGCCTTCCCACGGATCGGAAAAACGCCCGCGTGGGATCCCTTTGCGACGCCACTTTTCGGCGAGCACGACCGGCGCGCCCTCGACCGGCATTTGTTTCTCGAATCGGTGTTGTGCGCCCGCGATGCGCTGTGGCTCTTTGGCACCGGATTCGAGGCAAAACGCGGTACGGAAACCTCGCTCGCCATCGTCGCGAGCGAACTGCAAGAGCTGCTCGTGAAGGGCTGCGGCCTCACTGCGAGCGAAGCGAAAGCGAGTGCCTGGCCAAGACGACCCCATCCCCTGCAACCTTGGAGCGCCACGGCCTTCGCCGACTCGACGGACCGAGAGCGCGACCGCCTGCCCTACGATGCCGTCTGGTACGAAGGAAGGGCCGCGCTCGCCCGCGCCACGATGGCGAAGCCGGAGCACGTCGGCTCGCACTCGAGCGACTCGAATGCCGTGTGGCCACTCGAACAGAATGCCCCCCTGCAGCTCTCGGTCGAAGCCCTCGCGAAGGCCCTCGAGAACGCGCCGCGCGAGCTTTTGAAGAGCCGCCTCGGACTCACCCTCGACCGGCGCGAAGACGAGCTGCCCTCCCGCGAACCCATCGAGCTGGCTGAACTCGATAGCTGGAGTGTGCGAGACCGCCTGTTGAAGGAACTCGAACGCGCTCACACCGCGACGGCCGAGCTCACAGCGCCGGCGACCGACCCACGCCCGCACGACGCTCAGGCACTCCTTGACGAGCCTGCAACCTTCGTCGAACGAGCCCTCCTGCGACTGCGTGCAGAGGGCACCCTTCCCTTGCATTCGGGTGGCCGTTCCGAGCTTGAAAACGCCGTAAAAGAAGTCCAAACGGTCGAAGAAAGTGCCCAGAAACTCGGCGGCGAACCGCGCCCGTCCTTTCACGCCACGGTGCAACTCGGCGCGCTGACGCTCCTGGCTCATGCCCCGCACGTGCGCGCTCTTACAACGACCGCGGACGCGTCGGGTGAGCCGGAGCTGTTGCTGTTTTGGAAGACCCCATCGCACACCGCGAACGAGAGCCTGCAGCTCACGGCCTGGCTCACTTTGCTCGTGGTCTGTGCGGCCGGGCACCCCGTTCGCACGGCCCACGTCGTCGGGGTGACCACGGAAAACAATCGAACATTCACGTTCGCCGAGGGACCCGCCGCCGCCACCGAGGAGCTGCAGCAGCTCGTCTCTGTGTGGCGAGAATCACGCGAGCGCCCGGTGCCATTGTTTCCAAAACTGTCCCGAAAACTCGCGGAACTGTCAATAAAACTCGCGAAGAATACATTGACGGACGTCACGGAGACGGACGAGGAACTCGTCGAAGAATGTTTCGATGAGTGGAACGGCACGTTCGAATTCCCAGGGGGGCTAAAAGAGAACCCCTGGATAGCGACGGCCTACCCCGAATGGACGCTTCAAGACTTTGATCCGAGCGAGCTCGTGCGCGTTGCAAAGCTCGTCTGGGGTCGCGCTCTCGGACCCCCAGCCGCTGCGCCTTCGCCGAGCGATGCCCATGCTGCCGCGCCGTCGCTCCCCCAGGACGACGACGCCAATCGCCCAATGGGAGCCGCATGACGCCCGCTCTCTGGAAGCCCACCGATGCGCTGCCCGAGCGGGGGACTTGGCTCCTCGAAGCGAGCGCGGGCACCGGCAAGACCTTTCAGATTGCGGGTCTTTTTGTGCGACTCGTAGCGGAATACGGGCTCCCCATCGGACGGATCCTCGCCATCACGTTCACGAACGCGGCCACCGCCGAGCTACGGGAACGGATCCGTAACCGACTGCGACAAGCCCACGAGCAGCTATCGAAGCCACCGCCTGCTGACGAGCTCGAGAAGGATCCCGTTCTCGCTCATCTGCGAGCAGGACCGGACGGTGAGCGACAGCTCCTGCGACTCGAGCTCGCGTTGCGTGAATTCGACAAAGCGCCGATCTCGACCATCCATAGTTTCTCCCAGCGCACCCTCGGAGAGCTCGCGTTCGAGTCGAAGCAAGACCTCGAGCTCGAGCTCCTCCAGAGCACGAAAGCCATCGAGGAAGAGCTCGTCGACGATGCGCTCGCCGTTTTGTATGCCAGCACGAATTCGCATGAAATCGCTGTCATTCAAGCGGCTGGCTACGTTCGCAAGACCCTCCTCGAGACCGCGCACATGCTCTCCGGGGCGAGCGAACCCCTCGTGGTCCCGGCCGTTCCCGACGAACCGCTCTCGTTCCTCGACTCGCTCAAAGAGCGCACCAAACGCCTCGCCGTGACGCGTGCCCTCTGGGAGCATGACGAGGCCGTCGGCGCACGCGCGGCCATGCTGAAAGACCGTGCATTCTTCAAGTGGAAGATGGGCAAAGATGGCCACCTCGAACAGGTCTTCGCGGCATTCTCGGAGTGGCTCCGCGCGGATGGACCGAGCCTCGACACCGAAACTTTTGACGACACCCTCACGGCCCCCGCGCTCGCCCACGCCTGGCGCAAAACAGCGCCCACTCAAACGGCGCGACCGTGGTGGAAACTCATCGAAGCTCTCGCCCTCCACTTTCAGGCCGAGCAAGCCTTCTGCGCCAGCTTTGCGCCGGTGGCCTCGTTCGCACGGAGCTTTCGGGCGAAGCTCGATCGGCGACTCGAGCGGCAACGCTTGCTCTCCTTCAATGGCATGCTCTCGAAGCTCGCCAAAAGCATCGAAGCCGAGGACGAAGGGGCCGCGCTCCTCGCAGAGCGGCTACGCGCCCGCTACGATGCGGTGTTCGTCGATGAGTTTCAAGACACCGACCGTGCGCAGTGGTCGGTGCTGAAAACGGCTTTTCAGGGACACACGCGGCTCTTCCTGATCGGCGATCCAAAGCAGGCTATTTACGCCTTTCGCGGAGCCGATGTGAGTGTGTACCTCGAGGCGGCCAAGAGCCTCATGGACGCGCCGAGCGAGGCGTTCACCGGGCGCTTTACGATGGACCAGAACTGGCGCTCCGATCCACCGGCGGTGGCGGCGATGAACGCCCTCTGGCAGCCGAATTCGGGCGCGTTCGAGCTCGCCGGGGTTGACTACACGAAGGTCAGCCACAACCTGCCCGTGCGCATCGAACCCGCGGGTGCAGGGTTCGAAGTGCGCTGGATCGATGGGCGCCTCAAACGCGCGGCGCCGGGGACGTCCATCAAAACAAGCGGGCTGCGACTCACGGCTCGACTCGCCGCCGAAGAGGCGCTCGCGTGGCTCTCGGGCACCCACGGGAAACTCTTGAGAGAGACACGTATCGACGGGCGAGAAAGCGTTCAACCCTCCCTTCCGCGACCGAATGACATCGCGATTTTGGTGCCGGGACACAGTGCCGCCAGCGAGGTGCGGCGCCAACTTCAGCGGCTCCGGATCCCGTCGGTGATAGCGTCGAAGAACTCGGTCTTCAAGGCCCCGGCGGCCGCGTGGCTCCGTGCTTGGCTCGACGCGGTCGGCGCGGACGGCCGTGATAACGAGGCCCGCAACGCCGCGGTGACGCCACTTTTCGGGTGGCGCGCGGACGAACTCGCGTGGTCGCTCGCAGTCGCTACGCTTGGGCAGCAAGCGCGAGACGAGGCGACACTTCGCGGTGGAAATCTCCCAAACGAAGCTGAAAATGCTGGTGATCGGCGCAACTGGAACGAGTGGACCGGGCGGCTCAGGACCGCTTCACTCCGCTGGTCGAAGGAGGGATTCGCGCGCATCTTTGACCGCGAATTGACGGTGCTCGCCGTGCTCCCCCGCGTCCTCGCGCTCCGTGACGGAGAGCGCCACGCGACCGACGTGCGTCATCTCTTCGAGCGCTTGCACATCGAGGAGCGCACCCGGCGCCTCGGACCGAGTGCCCTTTCGGTCTGGCTGCGCGAACAAGCCGACGTCGAGGGCGATGGGACCGAGCAGCGGCTCGAGAGCGATGCCGAGGCCGTCCGCGTCGAGACCGTGCACGTGAGCAAAGGACTCGAGTACCCGATCGTTCTGCTGCCGTTTTTGTGGCATGCGAAGGATAGAAAAGTTCAAGACTACGAGCCCGTCGAGACGCGTAAGGGCGGCACCAAGGTGGTCGATTTTTCTCCGCCCGATACTCCAGCGCGCAACGAGGCGACGACGCAGGCCAACCTCGAGCAGCGGCACGAGCTGCGCCGCACGCTCTACGTGGCACTGACCCGCGCGCGCCACCGCACGATCGCGTGGTGGGGAGCGGTGGGAAAAAACGGTCAGCAGACCAATGCCACCCCATTCGGGAGCCTCGTCATGCGAGCGGCCGGGGCGAGCGGCTATCCAGACTCGGCCATCGCGGACTTTTCATCGAAGGGCACGGCCGATCCCTGGCCGATGGTTCAAGAACGCCTGAACAACCTGCAGGAGCGCTCGGGTGGAGCCTTCGCCTGGACGGAAGTCGAAGTGACCCCGGCACCCCCACCGCGCGAACCCGAAGTGTCGGAACGGACGACCGCCGAGTGGCCCGCCGAGCGCGCGCTTCCCAGCTTTTCGAAGCGCTGGGGCGTGACGAGCTACTCCGCGCTCGCCAAAGGCGCGGCCGCAACCGACCACGACGAGAAGCTTCGCACGAACGACCTCGGGGCCCCCGGCGCAGCCACTCCCGAGTCCGACGACGAGCCATCCAAACGACCGCAGCCAAGGCCCGCGCCAGCGACGGAGGAGAGCCGCCGCAGCCCGGGTGACAACCACGACGAGGGGGCATCGCTTGGGACCCTCGTGATGCCCGAATACCAAGCCATTCCCG
This sequence comes from Polyangiaceae bacterium, assembly GCA_947502375.1. Taxonomy (GTDB): domain Bacteria; phylum Myxococcota_A; class Polyangia; order Polyangiales; family Polyangiaceae; genus SYFR01. The sequence continues at coordinate 3,703 of CANMZR010000117.1, read as the reverse complement.
AGCTCCCACGACTTACGGCCGGCCGGGGGACCCTCTTCGGGACGTTCGTCCACGAGGTCTTCGAGAACCTCGACTTCACGGCTGAAAGCGCGCGTGAACCCAACCCCATCGCCCCTTCGGACGTGGCACCGCGGCACCGAGCGTTGATCCGAGACATCGGCGCTCGACACGGCTTCGCACCCGCATCCAAAGAGGTCACCGATCTCAGCGTGTGCCTTGCAAACATCCTCCTGACGCCCCTCGGCTCCACGGCCACCACGAGCCCACTGCTCGACCTGCCGGCGGACTTCACGCTCGGGAAGCTCGCGAAGAAAGATCGACTCGACGAGCTCACGTTCGATCTACGGCTCGGTGCCGGGAGCCACTACATCCGCACCGCACACACTCCCGAAGTGCCGAGCGCTCCACTCGAAGCGCGGCCGGGCTGCGTGGATCCGAAGAAGGTCTACGAAGCCCTGGCACTCGAGCCGCTATCCGCCGGGCTCAACGGCTGGCTTGAACACCAAAAGTCCCGTGAAAAGCAGGGAATCTCGCTCATCGGAAGCATCGCAGGGATCCTCACCGGATCGATCGATCTCGCGTTCCGAGTACCGTGCGCCGACAGCGTCCGCTACTTCGTGGCCGACTACAAAACGAACACCATCGCAGGCTCCGCCGCCGGCCACTACACCGGTCCCTGGCTCGATTGGAAGATGGCCACTTCGGGCTACGTGTTGCAATCGTTGCTCTACACCCTCGCCCTGCATCGGCACCTGACGTTGCGACTCGGTAGCGAGCGCTACCGGTACTGCGACCACTTCGGCGGCGCGCTTTACCTCTTCGTCCGCGGCATGGGTGGACCGAACACCCCAGCCTGCACGCGTACGGGGCACCGCCTCGGGGTACACGCTCACCGCTGGGCCCCCGCGGTCATTCACGCTCTGGACGAGGCGCTCGCCCCGCTCGAAAACAGGCGCTCGGCCAACGACGAGGATCGTTCATGAGGCTCTCGCCGGAATTCGAACGACGCGCGCGTCCATTCCTTGCCGCGGGCGTGCTCACGGAGGCCGACGTGTACGCCGTGGCACTCACCGCGCCGCGCTTCGGTGTCACCGACGCGGAGATCCTGTTGGGTCTCGCCTTTGCCGTCCGAGCACCCCGCGTTGGGCACCCTGCCGTGGAGCTTTTGCGCATCGCTGAGCAGGTGGCCGATGACCGAAAACTGCGCCCGTTCGATACCCTTGTAGAGCCCGCGGACGAAAGCCTCGCGGCCTTCGACCTCCCGTGGCCCGAGCCCGCCGCCTGGGCGCGGAAAGTCCACGACTGCTCCTGGATGGTCGGGCAAGCAGCGGACAAACTCTTGCCGTTCGTCTTGCAACTCATTCCGAGTTCGGTCGCCGAAGAGGGCGACGCACTCGAGTCGCGAAGCCTCTTGATGACCCGACGCATGCACCGGGAGCAAGAGCGGGTCGCCAGCGCATTGAAGGCCCGAGCCTTGGCGACGCTCGACGAAAGCGCCCTCGTAGCCGATCTCGAACGAACGCTCCTGCGGCTCTTCGGCGGAGCCCCGGACAGCGAGGCCATCGCAGCCGTTCGACTCGCGGCCACTCAACCGCTCGCGATCATTCTGGGTGGACCGGGGACCGGAAAGACCTACTCGGTCAGCCGCCTGCTCGGCGCACTTTTGTCGAAAGCGCGCGGCCCAGCCGAGTTCTCCGAGAATGCGCCTTTGAACGTGCGAATCGTGCTCGCTGCGCCGACCGGCAAGGCGGCTGCACGGCTGCGTGAGGCGCTCCGTGAGGCGACCAAAAGCGACGCCAACCCCGCACTCGCGGTGGATGAAAACGTGCGTGAATTGCTGCAAAAACTGCCATCTCAGACACTCCATGGGCTGCTCGGCGTGCGGCCCGATGGCACGTGCCGCCACCACGCAGGCAACCCGATCGCGGCGAATGTCGTCGTGGTCGATGAGGTGTCGATGGTGGACGTGGCGAACATGCGCCGGCTGCTCGAGGCGGTGCCGCCAAAAGCTCGGCTGATTCTGCTCGGAGACTGCGACCAACTCGCGAGCGTCGAGGCGGGCTGCGTCCTTGCTGACCTCGTAGAGGGCGGGCGCAACGGCCAGTTGAAGGACCGCATATGCACGTTCACCGTGTCGCGACGCTTCGCCGCGGCCCCCGATATCGGCCTGGTGGCCGCGTGCCTGCAAAGCCACCCGACAGGCCACCCCGACGTAAAAAACCTCGCGCGCACCTCCGAGCGACTCGCGCTCGCCGTCGAGGTTCTCACGGGCGTCCGGCACGCGCACGATGAGCGCGTTGGGGCGCATACCGAAAGCCGCTTCGCCGACGGAAGCCGCCATCAACGCATCGAGTGCCTCGGGGAACCTGTGCTCGGCGAACACGGTTTCTCACGCCCGAGCCACGCACAGCTCTCGGCCCTCGCCGCACCCTACACCGAAGGGTTCACGCTCTTCGAAGCCACCCAGGACGCGCGTGGCTACCAGCTCCTCCCCGTGGAGGGCTACGCCGCCCTTCTGAGGCGCTACCGGCTCGGCTCGCGCCAGTGGAACCACGCCATCTACGAACCCGAGGCGCAGCGCACGCTCTTGCAAGCCTTCGAGCGTTACCGCGTGCTCGCCGTGCACCGTCGGGGTCCACTCGGCGTCGCGGGACTCGAACGCGAACTTGCGACGCGCGTCAGGAGCTTTCTGTATGGCGGAACCCCGCCGACGGTGACCCACTGGATCGGCCGACCGATCTTGATCACCGAAAACGCTTACGACGTGAAGCTCATGAATGGAGACATCGGCCTTATTTTGCCGACCCCCGACGGCCCCGCCGCCGTCTTTGCCTCCGCGGACGAAAGCGGCGTGCGCGTGGTCGCAACCTCACGGCTACCACCGCACGAAGGCGCGCTCGCGATCACCGTCCATAAGTCGCAAGGCTCGCAGTTTGATCGCGTGGCACTCGTCCTCGCGGGTCGCCCTTCGCCCGTCCAGACGCGCGAACTCGTGTACACCGGCGTGACGCGTGCGAAGAACCAGCTCGCCTGGTTGGGTGGCGAAAAAGAGCTCCGGTCGGCACTCGCTCTACAGGTCGCGCGGGCGAGTGGGCTCGCCGAACTTTTGCGCTAAAACTCAACGAATTGTCGAACATTCTACCGTTCGACACGCGGCGGTGGTCAGCGAATCTGGTTTCCCATTCCGCGTATCACGGTGAGTCTTCGCTTGTTTCCATAGCTCGGACGATCGATCCGAAATGACACCTGAAAAGAGCTGTCCACGGATGCGGCACGCAGCCGAAAGATTTGCGTCGTGCAGCCTATCTCGAGGCTACGGGAGCCACGCCATCGATCCAAGATTGAGTTGCGGCAAACCGCTAAATCGGGGGATCAAAAGCTCCGTCGTAGAGCGCGTTGACCGCAAGTTCGATGCCGAGGGAGGCGATTTTCACGACAGCGCCGGCTTCGTAGGTACGGAGCACCCAGCTACCCTCCGGTCCACGCGTGAAGTGCTCAAGCCGCGCAACGTTTTGCGAAAGGAGCATATAGTCGCTGAGCGACGCGAGTTTGCGATACGCGACGAATTTCTCGCCGCGGTCAAACGCTTCGGTTGATTCCGAGAGGACCTCGACCACAAGTGTAGGATTGGTGATCGAATCCTCGTCGCTCCGTGCAGTGGTGACAGGCCTGCACGTCACACTGGCATCTGGGTACACGTAGC
>CANMZR010000116.1 GCA_947502375.1 Polyangiaceae bacterium | reverse complement strand
CGAGCACCCGAAGCGTGTGCCCCACGAGGCTCGAAAGGTGCTCTTGCCCGAGCCGCTCGGAAACCTCGAAGACCCGAGCGAGCCGCGTCGACTTCTCCGACTCGGACACGTCATCACCGAGCCGCAGTGCGGGCGTGTTCGGGCGCGTCGAGTACTTGAACGCGTAGATCCCGACGAAGCCCACCTCGACGATGAGCGACAAAGTCTCGAGAAAATCCTCCTCGGTTTCACCCGGGAACCCCACGATGATGTCCGTGGAGACGCTCAGGTTCGGCACCGCTGCCCGAAGCCGTGCCACCCTCGCCACGTACTCCTCGCGCTTGTAGCGGCGGCTCATCCGCCGAAGCACGCGATCGCTCCCCGATTGCACGGGCAAGTGCACATGCCGCGGCAACTGCGCGAGGTCGCGGTGCGCCGCAATCAGCGAAGGGGTGAGATGCCGGGGGTGCGGGCTTGTGTAACGAATGCGCGAAAGTTCGGGCACCCGGTCGGCAATCGCGTGCAGCAACGCCGCAAATTCGCTCTCATCAGGATCTTCGGGGTTCGCCTCCGGGGCCGGCCCTAGCCCTCCGAGCGGGTCGCGGTAACTGTTCACGGTCTGCCCGAGGAGCGTCACCTCACGGACCCCGCGTCGCACGAGCTCGAGGATCTCATCGACAATGTCGATGCTGGCGCGGTAGCGCTCGGGGCCGCGCGTATTCGGAACCACGCAAAACGTGCAGCGCTCGTTGCAACCTTTCATCGTGGTGACGAAGGCGGTCGGTCGGCCACTCGCGATGCTCGGAGCGGTCAAAAATCGCGGGGCGTCGAGATCGAACTGGGTGCGGACCATCGGCGGGCCACCGAGGCGTAGCTCGGCCAAAAGCTCAGGCAATTCAGCGATGTTGTCGGGACCGATCACGAGGTCAACCGCCGGCATGCTGGTCAGAATCTTGCGACCTTCTTGCTGCGCCATGCAGCCCGCCACGACCAAGAGCAAATCCGGTCGCTCGCGCTTCACCTTCGCCCAGCGTCCGACCTCACTCCGAAGTTTTTGCTCGGCTTTCTCTCGAACGCTGCACGTGTTCAGAATCACCACGTCCGCATCGTCGGCAGCGACCGATGTCGCACCTCCGCCGCGCAGCACTTCCTCCATTCGCTCGGAGTCGTGCTGGTTCATCTGGCAACCGAAAGTGGTGACCGTGAATCCGGGCATAGTTGGCTGCAGATACCATTTCTTCGACCCGACAGCCCATCTAGAGTGGCAGAACACTCATTCCGACCGCTCATGCTCTTCAACTCGCGCACATTTTTGCTGTTCTTTGCGGCGGTGTACCCGGTACACCTCGCGCTCCGAAGGAACCGACGCGCTCAAAATGTGGCTCTGCTGCTCGCAAGCCTCGTCTTCTATGGGTTTTGGGATTGGCGTTTTCTAGGCCTCCTCGCAGCCTCCTCCGGCATCGACTTTTTCACGGCCCAAAAGATCCACGACAGCCCGGCGCCGAAGCGCAGAAAAGCCTTTCTCGTCCTTTCGCTCGTGTCGAACTTATCGATTCTTGGATTCTTCAAGTACTTCAACTTCTTCGCCGAGAGCACCGCCGCGCTCCTACGCACCGTGGGTCTTCACGCGACTGCGCCCACGCTCAGCATCCTGCTGCCGGTAGGCATCTCGTTTTACACGTTTCAGGCGATGAGTTACTGCATCGACGTCTACCGGGGCGAGCTCGAGCCGACCCGCAGTCCGCTCGACTACGCGCTCTTCATCGCGTTCTTTCCTCACCTCGTCGCGGGCCCCATTCAGCGCCCTCGGGTCCTTTTGCCTCAGATGGCCAACGAGCGAAAGGTGACCTGGGACCAGGTGAACGCAGGCCTGTTTCTCATCGTCTGGGGCTTCGTGAAGAAGGTCCTTATCGGAGACAACATGGCGGGGCTTGCGAACCCGATATTCGACCACTTTCGCGACCATCGCGGACTCGATGTCATCCTGGGTGCGCTCGCCTTCACGCTTCAAATATACGCTGATTTCTCAGGTTATTCGGACATCGCGCGGGGTTTGTCCAAGCTGCTCGGCTTTGAGCTGCTCGTGAATTTTCGCCTGCCCTACTTCGCGCTCAACCCCACCGACTTCTGGCAGCGCTGGCACGTGTCGCTCTCGAGCTGGTTGCGGGACTACCTCTACATCCCGCTCGGGGGTAGTCGCGGTTCGTCGAAGGCGACCTACCGGAATCTCGTGCTCACGATGCTGCTTGGCGGTCTCTGGCATGGGGCAGCGTGGAACTTCGTTCTTTGGGGCACCTACCACGGGGCGCTGCTCGTCCTTTACCGACTGCTGGATCGCAACCCCGAGCACCTCGAACCATGGTCCGGCAAGTTCTCGCGCGGGCGCGTCCTCGCGAAGATGGCGCTGATGTTCGCGCTCACGGTCGTAGGGTGGGTGTTTTTTCGCTCGCGCTCGGCGGGCCAGGCCGTGGAAATGTTCAGCCGGATGGGATTCGGCGTCTCCGAAGGAACGCGCGACCTCGCGGGGACCATCGGGTTCTTTGCAAGTCCCCTTCTCGCGATGGAACTCTGGCAATACCGCACCGGGGACCTGCTCGTGTTGACGCGCGCTCGCCCGTGGGTTCTTGGCCTCGCTTACGGCGCGATGCTGACGGCCCTCCTCATCTTTGGCGTAAGAGACTCAGTCGAGTTCATCTACTTTCAATTCTGAGCTGCCATGGAACGAGAACGAGCCACCGCAACGGGCGAGACAATCGCTCCCTCTTCCAAGAGCAATGTGGCCGTCACGCTCGCCGTAGCGCTCATGGTCGTGGCGGGCCTCAACGTCGCTGCGCTGTTTTATTTGCGCGCCTTTCCGCGAAACCGCACGTACTGGCTGGTGGAACAAAAATGGCGAAAGCTCGAGACGCTTTCGGAGCCGGTCGACTGGGTATTTCTCGGCGATTCAAGCGGCAACCAGGGCGTACGTAGCGACGTCTGGAGCGCCGCCCTCAACGGTTCGAGCGCCAATTTCTGTACGGTCGCGGACATGCTCGCGCTCGGCGATGCCTGGATGCTGGAGCGCTATGTCGAACGGCATGGACCACCCAAAGGCGGAGCCGTCATCGTCCACGCCTACGACATGTGGCACCGGCCGGTGAGCGACGGAATGCGTGGGCAGTTGCTCGCCAGAGTGCCGTTGCCATGGGGCTTCTGGGAGCGGCTGACCCCACCTGTATCGCTGGGCGCACGAGACATGGTCTCGCTCCTCGCGTCGAAGCACCTGCCCCTCTACTCACAAAATACCACCCTGGCGAACATCCTCCTCGGCGCGGATTGGCTTCATCCGCCGCACTTTCAGCTCGACGCCTCCGGCTACATGGCCCACCCGGACGCGAACCCCGAGGCCGTCCAAAAAGACGCCGAGGTGCACCTTCAATTCGTGAGAAAACACACCTTCAAGCCGTCCGCGCCCAATCTGGCGGCGCTCCTGCGCATCCGAGAGCTCGCCGAAAAAAAACGTTTCCACGTCTACCTCGCAACGAGCCCGCTCTTCGCCGACCTGGCGCATGACTTGCCCTGGCGTCGTTATTTCGTGAAAGTGCGAAAGCAGCTGGAGCAGAGCGCAGCCGGTTCCCCATTCCTCCACTTCGTTCTGAAAATACCAGTGACTTTTCGGGCGGACGAACTCGAAAACGTCGACCATGCGACGCACGAAAGCGCCGCGGCTTACACCCAGGCACTGGCCAATTCGATCAAGGCGGAGCTGGCTGCCCGCGAGTCTTTGGGTCGCCGTAAGGGAGCCGCTGACTCCGCTTTGCCTTTGGTTTTTTAGGCCACCCACCTCGGTCCTCACCATCGATTCCCCATGACGAGCCGCTCCGAGAACCGACTCACCCGCTGGCTCGCCGGCGCCCCGACTCCCGTCTTCATGGGCTACGCCGCAAGCTCGGCCTTCGCGACCTACTTTTGCATGTACGGCTTTCGGAAATCGTTCGCGGCCGGCAGTTACACGGCGGACTTTCAGCTCGGCCCATTCGGTCACGTTGACACGAAAATCGTGCTTATCGTGGCGCAAATCATCGGTTACTGCCTGTCGAAGTTTCTCGGAATCAAGCTCGTCTCGGAGATGACAGCCGCAGGGCGAAAGGCGGCTCTCATCGCTGCCATCGCCCTCGCGGAAGCGGCCCTCGTCCTCTTCGCGATTCTGCCACCGAAGCTGGCACCGCTCTGCATGTTCCTGAACGGTTTGCCACTCGGGCTGACCTGGGGCTTGGTCTTCGGGTTTCTCGAAGGGCGGCGGTCCTCCGATGGCTTGGGCGCAGCCGTTTGCGCAAGCTTCATCATCGCGAGCGGCTTCGCCAAGACGGTGGGCAAGCTGCTCCTCACAGCAGGCGTGAGTGAGGCCTGGATGCCCGCGGCTGCCGGCGCTCTTTTTTTCTTACCGACGATGCTCTCGGTCGGACTCCTGGCTCAACTTCCGCCGCCCACGCTCGACGACGAACTTCAGCGCACCAAGCGCGAGCCGATGGACGCCGACGCTCGCCGACGCTTCGCCCTCAGCGTCGCGCCGGGCCTGATCGCTTTGGTTTTTGCGTATGTGTTGCTCACGGCATACCGCGATTTCCGTGACAATTTCGCACGAGAATTGTGGGACGCACTCGGCTACGTCGATGCAGCCAGTGTCCTGACCACCGCGGAATTGCCCGTCGCCATCGGTGCGCTCCTGGCCGTTGGGCTCGTCATGTGGGTCAAGGACAACGCCCGGGCGCTGCTGCTCATCCACGCACTGATGGTGACAGGAGCACTCACCATCGGAGTGAGCACGCTGCTCTATCGACTCGGCGTCCTCGGCGCGGGAGCCTGGATGGTGACGCTCGGCGTGGGACTTTACGTCGGCTACGTGCCCTTCAATTGCGTGCTCTTCGACCGGCTCGTGGCCGCACTCGGAACGCGGGCGAACGCGGGTTTTCTCATCTACATTGCCGACGCCTTCGGCTACCTCGGCAGTGTCGCGCTGCTCGTTTACAAAATGTTCGGAGCCCCGCGACTTTCCTGGCTCGCGTTTTTCGAGAGCGTGAGTCTCGTCACCGCGGTGGTGTCGTCGATCGCTTTCGCTTTCTCCGGACTCTACTTCGCAAAGCGCGTTCGCGTCCCCGATGGGCGATGAAACACCCCCGGGATGGCTCGCCGGCGAGCGGCGTCACGGCTGCATCAACGCTTCGATTTCGGCGACCGTCTTCGGGGCACCGCTCGATAGGACCTCGTTCCCGTCCTTGGTGATGAGCACGTCGTCTTCGATGCGGATGCCGCGCACGTCGGCGTACTTCGCGAGCACGTCGCGCCGCAGATCAGCCCCGAGCGGATCGGTCCGGCGAGGATCGCTTAGAATCCCAGGCACCTGGTAAAACCCTGGTTCGATGGTCACGGCCATGCCGGCCACGAGGTCGCGATCGAGCCGCAGGTAGCCATCTCCGAAACGCGTCGAGCGCGTGCGACCGGGTGCGTAACCGGCGCGGTCCCCGAGATCTTCCATGTCGTGAACATCGAGACCGAGGAGGTGTCCAATGCCGTGCGGGAAGAACAACGCGGCCGCGCCACGGTCGAGCAGCCCGTCAACGTCCCCGCGAAAGATCCCGAGTGCGACGAGGCCCTCGACGAGCGTCCGTTTCGCCGCCTCGTGGGTGTCGCGATACCGGCGCCCCGGCTTCGCGACGGCGATGGCTGCGCCTTGAGCCGCCAGCACCACTTCGTAAATCGCCCGCTGAGTTGGAGAGAACCGGCCACTCACGGGCCACGTACGCGTGATGTCGGCCGCCCAACCCTCCGCCGTTTCACCCCCGACGTCGGCGAGCAAAAGGTCACCCGGTCGAGTGGGCTGCGAGTGGTCGTCGGAGTGCAAGACCTCGCCATGCACGGTCACGATCGGACCATACGCATCCTCCAGGCCGTTTTTGCGTAAGACCGCCAACATCGCAGCGTGCACGTCGGACTCGGTGCCATCGGTTCGGGTGGCAAGCATGCCCGCAACATGCGCCTTGGCGCTGACTCGCGCGGCATGACGAAGCTGCTCCACCGCCGCGTCATCGTGGCAGAGCCGAAGCGCTATCATCGCGTCGGCGAGAGCTGCGTCGCGCGCGTCACCCAAAGCCGCCCCGGTTCGCTCGAGGACAGGACGTCCGAGGCGTTCGCTCAACCAACGTGCGCTCGGTGCGTCCTGGGTAGGCAGGGTCGCCAGCTTCTCCCGAAGTGGCGCCAAGATCGCGTCGAGCTGGTCGAGCGGACGCACCGCGTCGAAGCCAAGCTCCGTCGCGAGCTCTGTGAGCGGTGGCCGCGGGCCGTGCCAGAGCGCGTCGTCGGGGTCCGGCGGGAGGGTAAACAAGGTCGAGCGGCCCGCATCGAACAAAACCGCCGACCCGGCCAGCGGGCGGCCGACGAAGTAGAGGAAGTGACTCGTCGCGCGAAAACGGTGGCGATTCGCAGGGTAATTGCGACTCGCCGGCTCGCCAGCCGCCAGCAAAACTGGCCCCGACAACTGCTCGTGAAGGGCCCTTCGGCGCGCCAAAAATGCATCCGTATTCGTGACAAAAGATTCAGTCATCGGCAAATCCTCGCGTCGGGTGCTTGTAGGGCGTCCACTGGTTCGGCTACGGTGCTCGTAGCAGCAAGTAAACTACGTTGTTAAGAATGAGCATGCCATGACGAGTAGCTGGATGTACCGGGTCGGTTTTGCAGTCGGAATCTTGGGGCTCGTGATGTCGCCCTTGGCCAGCGGATGCAAAGGCCAGGACTGCGCCGATGAACGGGTCGGCGAGCAGCGCTGCGTGGGCAATCGCCTCGAGATTTGTGGCTCGAACAATATGCTCACCTACGACAGCTGCACGTCCCATCCGGGGCTCGATAAATACTGCAGTGCCGTCGCAAATGCCTGCGTGACCAAAGAAATCTACGACGCGCAAACCGGCAGCACCAACTCCGGCGCCGGGGGCTCGATGATGACGGGCGCGGGCGGGATGCATGCAGGCTCGGGCGGGATGCATGCAGGCGCCGGTGGCACCTTGACGACGATGACTTCGTCCGCGGAGATGGCTTCGTCGAGCGCCCTCAGTTCGTCCGCGACCGGCGGCGGCGACATCACAAAGCCTCTGAATGGCTGCGATCCGGCCACCTTGTTGGACTACACGCTGAACCCCTCTCCGGCGGTCACCTTCCCAGGCACAGGTCTTGAGTACACGCCAAGCTGTATCAAGATCAAGGTGGGCCAATCGGTGCTGTTTCTGGGGACCAACGCCACCTTCGTACAGCACCCGCTCTCCGGTGGCCTCGTCCAAGGCAACGCCAAGGTAGACGACCCAACCAGCCCGATAAAAAAGACGAGCACGGGGCAAAATGCGACGTTTGCGTTTCCCGCAACGGGCGCGTTCGGATTCTTCTGCGATTATCATTTCCCGGCAGGGATGAAGGGCGCCGTCTACGTCGTCCCGTGACCGAGTGGGTCGTCCTTTGGATGAACGTCTCGTGGCCCCCGCAGTGCTCGCTCGGCTGAGTCCATGGGCTGAGTCCATGAGCTGAGTCGCTCGGACGCAACGCGTGACGCACGGGGCGGGCAGAAATGTCGGCCGATAAGTAGCGCCGTTTTTGCACGACTCGTATCGTCGGCTCCAGGGACACTTGTTTTCGTCCCGGGAAAGTCGGGTAAATGTCGGGACGGGGTTCGTTTTCTGGTGGTTCTCCAGATGCGTTTCGGAGCCGTCGAGGACGCTGGCGTGCGGGGCTTTTAACGACGCTCGTCTTCGGCTGTGGCGCCGCTCCCGCACCGGGGACGAGCGTTGCAGTTGCGCCTGCAACCACCGTCGTTCCCGTCGCAACGGCCATTCCGGCGATTGCGCCAGCGACCCGTGAAGAGACTGCACTCGCAGCGCCGACTGCAGCGCCGACTGCAGCGCCGACTGCAGCGCCGATCGCAGCACCGACCGCAGCGCCGACTGCAGCGCCGACTGCAGCGCCGACTGCAGCGCCGACTGCGGTCACGAGTGAGCCGATTCTGCCCGCTTCCCAGGCGCGACTGTTCGCCCCGGCAGGACTTGTGCGCATCTTTGAGAAGCCGAACCGCGACGCTCCGGTCATCGGAGCCATGCGCGCAGGCCAGTCCGTTTTGATGAAAGACGCCACGCTCTCACCCGAGCGCAAGCTGCACCGCGAATACCTCTGCGACGAGGGTTGGTATCCGGTCGAGCCGCGCGGCTTCGTCTGCGTCGGGGGCGGAGACCACGCCACCCGCGATGGAAACGATGCGCGCGTCGTCGCGGCGATGGCTTCGCTGCCGGACGTGCAGGCCGACTACCCATTTCATTACGGCGTCTCGGTCGGTGCGCCGCAGTACCGCCGCCTGCCCACGGCCGTCGAACAGCGCGAGCAGGAAAAAGACCTCGATGCGTACCTCGCCCACCCGCCCGCGGGAGAGGACGAGAAAGGCGGGGCAATCGACACGAACGCCGCAGGTCATCCGCCGACGCCTGAGTTCATGCGCTACCTCGAAACGACCAAGCTGCCCTTGGTGGACGAGAAAGACGCGTTCGCCGGAATGAAGGTTTCCTGGTCCCGCGAGTTCGACGCCAATGGACGCACCTGGCTTCTGACGCCGGACATGACGCTCCTTCCCAAGGACAAGATTCGGCAAAAGCCGCTTCCGGAGCTACGAGGCATTGACCTCAAAACGAACCCGTCGATGAAGCTCCCCCTCGCGTACTTCTGGACGGAAGACACTCCGAAATTCCGAATGGGCTCGGACGGGAAACTCATCGAGACGAATGAGAAATTCAAGCGCCACTCGTTTGTTCGCACGAGCCTGAAACAAGCGCGCGGACCGCACGGCCTCATCTACTGGAACGTCGATGACGACGCCTGGGTCGTTTACAACAGCGTCTCGATCATCAAGAAGGCCGAGTACATCGCTCCGAACATTGGCCCACACGAAAAGTGGGTCGAGGTTCGAGTGACCTGGGGCTATCTCCTCGCTTACGAGGGCTCAGAACCCGTCTATGCGACGGCCATTTCACCGGGTACGGACGGCATCGCCAACAGCGCGTACTCGACCGCACGAGGCAAGCACTACATCAACTGGAAGCTCTTGTCCGGCGACATGTCCGGTCGCGACAAAGGCGCCGATTGGTACGTCCAGGAAGTTCCCTGGGTACAGTATTATCGCGACAATTTTGCCCTTCACGGTGCGTGGTGGCACAACGACTTTGGTCGCCCAAAGAGCCATGGATGCATCAACGTTTCGCCACCTGACGCACGTCATCTCTTCGGCTGGATGGACCCCCCGATGCCGGACGGCTGGTATGCGGTGGCGCCCTACGCTCCCGTCGCCAAGAGCACCATGATTGAAATCCGACCGTAATTTCGGTCGTTTTCCACACGCACGCCCGCGACTCAAAAGGTCGCGGGCGTTTTTTTAGGGCGCATCCGATGCGACATCGCTACGGTCTCGCTGACCGCTGATGCGCTTTGAGGTCACGCCCACCGATTCACCGTTGCGCGGCATCGTTCCTGGCCCGATCGACCCCGCTGCGGCGACCTACGCCCTCGCGGTCGCCGCACTCTGCGAAGGGCACGAGAGCCACCTCGAAGGGCGCGGCCTTCCCGAGCTCGCCATCCTCGCCGCCCTCGCAGCCCTCGGCGTTCCCATCGAGGTGGTGACCGATGACGCCGGGCGAAGCCACGCTTGGCGCGTGCGCGGCACCGGACTCGCGGGGATGCGCCCGCCTTCATGTGAACTCGACGCCGGCGGTTCGGCCGCTGCGATGGCGGCGCTCGCAGCCATCGGCGCTGGCCTGCCCTTTGCGACACGGCTCGTCGGCGAGCCCGCGGTCATGCAGCGCGTGATGGCTCCGATCGCGCGAGTTTTGCGAATGCGGGCCGGCCTCATCGAAGGGCAGCCGGTCCTTGAAGAGGCGACGGGAAGCACGCGCCCGCGAGCCGGTAAGCTCGGTCCGCCGTTCGAGTTGGGACCATGCGAGGTGCCGCTGTCATCGCTCACTTACGAACTTGGCGAAACCGAGGCTTGGCCCGAGCTCCGTGACCTCGCGAAGGCCACCGCGCTCTTGTCGGGTGTCGACGCGGAAGGCAAAACGCAGCTCTTCGAGCACCTTGTCAGCCATGACGTCCTCGAACGGCTGCTGATAGCGGCCGGAGCTCCAATCCAATCACTCGGACCCCTGCTCGAAGTGGCTGGACCCGTCCGGCTGGCGGGCTTGCAGGGGACGCTTCCCGTCGATGCGAACTTGGCCGCCGCGTTGCTCGGAGCGGGCTTGCAAAAACCTGGCAGCCAAGTGGGCGTGCGACGCCTTCCGACGCGGCCCACGGCGCTTGGCTGGCTCGAGGCCATCGCCGACGCAGGTGCCCGGCTCCACACCGAGGCGAAACACGACGCTCTTGGACAACCGGCGGCTGACGTCACGCTGCTCGGAGGACTCGAGCGTGCACTCGCACTCGGCGGCGAACGGGCCCACCGCGTGGGGATCTCAACGCCCGTTCTGGCGGCGCTAGCGGCGCGCGCACCCGAGGGAGCGCGGTCCACGTTGCTTGACCTGCCGAACTCGGGCAATTCCGAATTCCGCGCGCTCCTTTCGTTGCTCGAAGGCTTTGGTGTCCCAAGCGAATTGCACGAGGCGGGGCTCGTCATCGTGGGCATCGGGGAGCAGAGTGTGAGGTCCGCCGACGTGGATTGCCATGGCGACGCCGACCTCGCCCTCGCAGCACTCATGCTCGCGCTCGGAGCGAGCGTGCCCACGATAATCGATGGAATCGGTGACTTGCTCTCGAGATTTCCACGGTTGGTCGCCACCTTCCGCGCCCTCGGGGCGAACCTGCTCGTCGCTCCATCCGGCGCAACGAGCCGCGCGCGCCATGCGAAGACGTTGTAGACTGCCGCTCCGATGAGCGCAGGTCGTGACAAGCGGATCGTGGTGGCGATCGACGGACCGGCCGGAGCCGGAAAGAGCACGGTCGCGCAGCGTTTGGCACAGGCGCTCGGGTACGTGCTGCTCGACACTGGAGCCATCTATCGCGCCGTGGCTCTCGCGGCGGTTCGCGCCGGGACCGCCTGGGAAGACGAACTCGGGGTGGCCGCACTCACCGAGGCCCTCACTGCCAGGGCCGGGTTGCGCCTCGAATCCGCACCGGAAATCGGGGGCAAAGGCGTCCGTGTTTGGCTTGACGGCGAAGACGTATCGACGGCGATCCGAACACCCCATATCAGTCTTGGCGCAAGCATCGTGTCATCCGTGCCGCGAGTTCGCGCGGCGCTGCTCGACTTGCAGCGTGCACTCGGCGCGGAGGGCGGCGTCGTCGCCGAAGGACGCGACATCGGGACGGTCGTTTTCCCCCGGGCCGAAGTAAAATTCTTTCTTACCGCAAGCGTCGCGATTCGTTCAGAGAGGCGCTACGAAGAACTCGCAGCGAGCGGTCAGCTGACCGACTTCGACCAAGTGCGGAGCGACGTTGAGCTACGTGATCGCCGTGACAGCGAGCGCGCCGTCGCGCCACTTCGCCAAGCCGCTGATGCGATCCTCATCGACTCGAGCGCTCGAGAAGTGGACGCCATCGTGAGCGAGCTGAAAGACGCCGTCCTTCGCTGGAGCGGTTGAAGTCCGCATGGCGTTGCGAGCTGCGGGCGTGCTGCTCCTGGCCTCTTTCGCTGGCGGCTGCGGCCGCGTGGTGCCTCACGGCGGAGAGCCTCGTTCGCCTGAACTTGCGAGCAACACCATGCAGAACCGGTCGCCTCGGCGCTTCGACCCAATCGAGCTCCTGCCAGGCGACCTCAACCTCGTCCTGCGACTCGACGTGGCCTCGATTCGCCGCTCCCTTGGACCCACCCAGACCGAAGAGCTGCTCCGTCGCGGGATGATGGAAACCGGCATCCAGCCGGCACTCGAAAGCGCCCTCAAAGCGGCCGAGATTCTCTGGCTTGGAACCCGCATTCAGGATTGGCAAGAAGGGGACCGCGTGCTCGTCGCCGAGTTTTCGAAGCACGAGCGCACGCCCCCCCCACCGGAAGCTTGGTCCCAGCGACCGAGCGGCGTGGCAGCGCTCCGTCGCTACGTCGCGAACGATGCCGTACCTCGGAGCGGCATCGCCGAGCTACTTGACTTTGCTCACGCGCGAGCCTTCGTCTCCCCGGTCGAAGCCGCAAGCGTCCGGCGCGTCCTCGGCCGTGGGCCGGACCCGAATCGTCGTGATCCCGAGGCACGGGGACTCGTCAGTCTCGACCTGCGACCCCCGCGCCCATCAACCAA
>CANMZR010000115.1 GCA_947502375.1 Polyangiaceae bacterium | reverse complement strand
GACCCTCGCCCAAAAGCGTCGCGAGCGACGAATCCCTAGGAAGTGGCGAGCGATAGGCACTTCCTGTGCCTTGAGCGAACCCGCCCGACGGGATTTGGCGCGCAGCAGCTTTTCGGCGAGGGTCCAGCTAGTGGGCAAGCTGCAGGCGGTGGCCATTCCAGTCGAACGACAACGAATCAAATTCGAACGGCGTCTTCGGTACGAGGACGACCCCGCCAGCCAGGTGGGAGTAAGGGTAAAAGTGCCCGGTGAGTTTTTGCTTGCCGCTTCGCGTGGTGAGCTCGAGCTCGGTCGGCTGACCGCTCGGTGCCGACGAGTGGACGATGGGTTTTAGCCAGGTTGCGCTGCCGTTGGCGCGGATCGCGATGCGGTCGAAAACGACGGGCGGACCTTCTTGCCACGCCGCGTTGTTGATGAGCTTGAGGCGCTCGAAGAGCTTCACAAAGTTGAAGTCGCTGACCCACTCGGGGTGGCAATAGCTCATGAAATCGGGGGAATCAGGGGCGATCAAGGTCTTGGAGAGCAGGTCGAAACCCCAGACGCCAATCGAGCCATCCGGATGCGGGAAGAAGGGGTCAACGCTCTGACTCACGCCACACGGTGCATGGGGGCGACCGTGTTGGTGACCGACCTCATGAGCGGCGGTGCCTGCCGCGTCTTCACCCGTGAACCCGATCCCGATGCCAGCACGAGACATCACATCGCTCGGACCTGCGAGCAGCGAGAGCCCAGCGACGCAACCCGCGTTGCAGAAGGTGTCGAACGAGTTCGCCGCGTTAAAAATCCCGTAATAATACTCGTCCTTCGCGGCTCCACTCTGCTGCCGGTAATCGACGATGGCGTTCAAGAGCTCATCCCAGCCGTTGCCGTCCGCCGAGACCGCTTGATTCCAGACCACCGGAGCCTTCACGATGACGGTCACGCTCGGCACGGGGTACAGCCGGAACAGAGTGTCCCGGAAGCGGTCGACTTGTTGCTCCGAGGTGTCCGGTAAACGCTTTGACCCATCGGCGCCGTACTGGACCGGCACAAGGACCAGCTTCACGGTTGGGCCGGCCGACTGAACCGGAAGTTTTGCAAAGCCCACCGGGGGATACGATGCTTTTGCATTGGTTCCGCTCGACAGTTCGGTCGTCGTGAGGAGCTCGACCCGCAGGCCCTTGGCGCTGCTGATGCGGGCTCCCGGGATCGCCACGTTGGCGGTGCTCGCAAGGCTCTCCTGGTTGGACGAGCCGCTGAGTGTGACGGCCTCCTCGATCGGCGCACCGTCGTTGAAGGTGACGCGCAAAACCCCATTCGCCGAGCCGGCCGCTGCGTAAAAGACGCGTAGAAACGCATCGCGCCCAGCGACGATCGGGATGTTCGAGTTGAGCTCAACGCCGTCCTTCATCAGCGGGCGCTCGACGCCTTGGTAGAGCTTCACCTCGGTGACCGTGACACCGTCCGCCGCCACGAGGGGGGCGTTGTTTCCGCTGCCCGAGTCGGCCGTGCCACCCACGCCGGTGTTGGCATTGACGCTGGTGTTCGAACCGCTACCGCTCCCATTCGCGGCTCCGGAACCACCCACGGGGCCGGCCACAAGCTGCACCCCATCGGCGCCCGTGATGAGGTTGCACCCCGCTGCAAGACTCAAGGTGGTCCCCCACATCGCAAGGTCCATCCAGCTGCGCTGCGCTCGGCTCACGGAGCAAGGATACGGTCCGGTGCGTGGGTTCGCATCGAAAATAAACGGGGCTTCAAACGAATCTCGGCCAGTGACACTTCAGCATTCCAGTGGCGTTGTCGAGCCTTGCCAACGACCGAGAAAGGCGCGACCGGGCAGGGCCGTTCGAGCTTCGAGAGGAACCGCCGTGGGCCCTTTGCAGCTGCCGAATCGCATAGCGAAACAGCGCAGAGCGGAGCAGAGCGGAGCAGAGCGGAGCAGAGCGGAGCAGAGCGGAACAGCGTAGAGCGGAGTAGAGCAGAGTAGAGCAGAGCAGAGCTGAACCCGTAAAGGCTATTCGTCGAGGAGAAAGCTGGCAGTCGTCTTGAAACGGAGTGCGGCGGATATTTGGGTGCAGGTGCCATCCGCATTCACGCCCAGATCGGCGCGCGTCTTCAGGAGCGGGACAATGGCCCCCTTGATTGCGTTGCCGACATTGAACGTCTGGATCACCGCGGCGAGCTCTTCGGCCACGATGCCGCCGGCGACCAAACCGCTAAGCGCGGCGCCCGGGCCGTTTGCGTCGGGCGCGACGGTCATGCGGATCCCCGTTTGATGCACGCCGAGATTGAAGGCCGCATCGAGAACCCGCACGGGCAACACCACCTCGCCAGGGCCGGCGGTGAGAACGCCATTCGTGATGCGACCCCCTGGGACGACGGTGATGGGTGCTGCGACGGAATCCCACGCGAAGGTTTGGTACGGCAAATAATGCCCGCTGCTGTCTTGCAACGGCGTTCCCATGCCGGCTCCGAACGCCACGTCCACGCAGCTGTCGTTCTCGAGATCGTCCACGCCACGAAGCGTGATGAGCAAGATCAGTTGCCCATTCGAGATCGCCGCACCGAGCAGCTCGTCGATGTTGTCCTGGCCGACCACTCCTTCGACGAGCGGCAGCAAGGTGGCCACCGCGTTGTCGATGCCTGGCGTGCCTTCGGGCGAGACGGAATCGACCTGGTAACACCCCTCGGGATCGCTGCCGTCGCTCACGCGCCCATCGATATCGAGTCCTTCGACGGTTTTGTCGTCGTGCTGTTTGCCGAAGGTCGCGAAGGTCACCACCGAAGCCACGGTGCGACCCGTTGCCGCGCAGACGGAGGCCGTCGGCTCACCGCCACACGCGAGCAAAAGCACGGGCGCGACGCGAAGAAAAAGACGGAGCTTCACGTCTCGAGTTCCGCGATGCCTTGGGTCACAAGCCCTTTGCCTTCGCCGAAGGAGGTGATTGGGATGCCGAGCGCACGAAGCAAGGTAAAGCCCAGTTTGCTCGCGCTCTCGGGTGCAGGGGCACGGTAGTGAAGGCCTTTTTTCAAGGCACCGTTGGCGCCCCCCGAGACGAGCAGCGGGTAATTATCAATCGCGTGGGATTTGCCAAACGAGCAGTCCGAGAACCCGAGCACCACCATGTGGTCGAGCAAGGTGCCGTCACCTTCTTTGACGCTCTGAAGGCGCTCGATGAAGTAGGCGAACTCCGCCATGATTTGCAGGATGATCTTGTGGACTTCAGGCTGCGGACCCGGCTCGTCGTGCGTGAGTTGGTGGTGCCCCGAAGGTGCGCCAGGATAAAGGATGTTGCTCACGGGCTTCGAGAACATGAGCGAGCAGGCGCGGGTGGCGTCGCAAGCGAGCGCCATCACCAGCGTGTCCGCCATCACCCGATGAATGGCACTCATCTGCGGTCGGCCGTCCTGGTCAGGATAGTTTTCCGCGGGTGACAGCGGTTTTTTGCAGCCGGCGAGATTCGGAGGATCCT
Source organism: Polyangiaceae bacterium (assembly GCA_947502375.1). GTDB lineage: Bacteria > Myxococcota_A > Polyangia > Polyangiales > Polyangiaceae > SYFR01. The sequence goes on along the minus strand of CANMZR010000115.1, from coordinate 8,862 downwards.
CTTCGAGCTTGGCCAGTTGTTGCTCGAGCGCACGGATGCCGTCGTAGTGCTGCTCCAGGCGCAGCCGATCGCTCGCACTCACCTGCTTTTGCAGGCTCTTTGCGTCTTCGCCCACGGCATCGAGGACGCTGCGTCGCAAAGCGACTCGCGGATCGACGATGGGGCTGTTGCCAGGCTCGACGAAACCGGCGCCGAACACGCGCTGAAAGAGCGCGAAAGGCGAGGTCTCCGGTGGGTTTGCCGCGCCGGGTGCCGAGTACGACAACGACTCCGTCGTGCGCTCGACGCTGGCCTCGAGCGAGCGGAAACGGGTCGCGTTTCCGTAAGCTTGTGCGACCACTTGGTCGATCGTTGGCCCGCCAAAGACACTGTTGTCGAAGCTGTCTCCGACGTTCAAAATGGGGCCGCCGTAAAGGACTCCGGCCGGGCCACTGCCGTGTGGAACGGTGTTTGGCAAGTCAACCCGAAGACCGCTCACCACCGTGAGTTCGTTCTTCACGGCCACGAGCGGGGCCAGCTGCGGTGACAGGTCCCAATTCGCTCCGCTGCCCGTCGGGACCCACCGATCGAGGTGCACGCCGTTTCCGAAAAACCACCATGCAAAGCGGGATGGGAAACCGCTGCCGTCGGCGAGCGCATCACCGTTTGACGAGAGAAATGCCTCGAGGGCTGGGAGCCCGATGGCCACCGCACTGCCGCCGACGAGACCGCGAAGCAGGAGCCGTCTGGACAAGCGAGGGAGCTTCATGGCGCCTCCGAGGCACGACGGAATCCGTCGCTCATCGCGATGTGTTTCAAGAGTGGCACGACTCGAAATCCCTCGAGTTCGAGTGCGTCACGCAGCCACGCGAGCAGCGCCTCCTCGCCTTTTTGTTCTCGCCTTCCGAGGGCATAACGGTAGAGATGCCGCGTCAGACAGCGGGAAAACTCTGGATGAACCGCGATGGCGGCTCCGAGCTCGCGCGGGTTTGAGAAGGCGACGTCGTCGAGCATTCCACTCGTGTCAATGGTCACCCCTTGTTCGGTGAGTCGATGCTGTCCAAGGCCATCGAAGCTCTCGAGGCCAAGCCCAATCGGGTCCATGCTTTGGTGGCACGAGGCGCAGTTCGGGTCCTGAATGTGCTGGCGCATTCGGTCGCGCAACGTGGGCAACTCGGGACTCGGCTCGGGGAGCGCCGTGTTGACGTTTGGGGGAGGTGGCGGAATCGCCTGGCACAAGAGGACGGTGCGCATGAACTTTCCGCGAAGCGTCGAGGAACTCGACGTCGGGTGGGCGTAGAGAGCAAGGACGCCGGCTTGGCCGAGGAGGCCTTGCCGCGGGCCGTCTTCGGGCAACACGGTGGCCGCGAAGCCCTCGAGAGCGGGGGCTGGGATCTGGTAAAGTGTCGCGAGGCGGCGGTTCACATACGTGCGCCGTGAGGTCATCATTTCGCGAGCGTCGCCGTCGCTGTCGAACACGAGGGCTTCGAGGGTTTGGAGCGTCTCTTCGCGGGCATCGGGCCCCAGATCCGCGCTCGCTTGTGGGAAGATGTTGGGCTCCTTCACGAGGTCATCGAGACGGTAGAGCCCGAAACGCTCGTTGAAAAAGTTTCGAACGCCGCGGCGGGCTTTCGGGGAGGCCAGCATGGCATCGACGTGCTGCTCGAGGCTTGCATCGGTCAGCAGTTCGCCACGCTTGGCGGCGTCAAGCAGCGCGTCGTCGGGCGTGGTGTTCCAGAGAAAGTACGCGAGTCGCGTGGCCATCTCCCAGTTGGAATAACGCAGGCCCCCGTTGGCCTTGTCGGGCTCTCCAAGCTCGATTCGGAACAAAAAATGGGGCGATTGCAGCATCCCGGCCAAAGCAAATTCGAGACCCTGGTAAAAGTCACCGAGAGTCGTCGCCGCTTTGGTGGCCAGTTCGACGTAGCGTGCGATCTCGAGTGCTACGAGCGGGCGTCGAAAGGCACGGCGACCGAAAGTCGTCACGAAAGTCGCCGCGCACGCCTCGTCGGAAGTGCCCTTCGGTTTGCACGGAACGAGGGCGTCGCGCGAAGAGCCTGCTTGAAGTGCCTGCGCCGCGAGGTTGAATGCGGCGGATTCGTAGCGGTCCACGCCGAGGGACGAGATGGAGGTTTGCGACGCTCCGACGGCAAGAAAACCATCGCTTTCGGTATCTGGCTCGAGCGAAGTCGGGATGGCGACGTCGCCGAGGAGGTCGTGCAGGGTGGCCTGGTATTGCGTGCGGGTGAGGCGCTTCATCACCGCTTCACTGGGCAAAACGTCTGGTGCGGGCGCGAGTGAAACGACCGGCGTCTCACGAGACTCGTGGCAGGCTTGTGAGAGCACCAGGCAAAGCGCTCCCGCTAGTGGACGTAGCAATCGGAGCTTCATGAACGCCTCTCCAGAAGCTCTGAGCATAGACCCGTTTTGGTACCGGGCGAAGCGGCCATTTTTTGGGGGCGTGCGCCTCGCTGGCTAGCCGAATTTGAGCGGCTTGATTCCGCTCGCTCGTACGAGGGAGGCTGCGAGGTTGAACCAGGTCCCGCAGCCGTCCAGGACTTCCGGAGCGGTGCTTGCGACGAACGTGGCTGCTTTCATTCGCGCGGCGATGCTTGGCACTTCTTCCGAAGTAACGGCTGGCTTTCGGCTGGCTTTCAAGAGCTTGCATAGCGTAGCGGCTTGCTCGGAAGCTGCGGCATCGTGCACGATTCGCACGGCGCTGAGACGCAATTGCAGCAGCCGTTCGGCGATGCGGCGGAGCGCCTCCGACTCGTTTGGGGCACGCGCGTCGTCGGGAACCTCGGGAGCACCCACAAGTCCGGCGGTGCTCTCGAAGAAGACGATGCTCGAGTCGGACGCAGCGGCAAGAGCGCTCGCTAAGGTGCTGCAGATGCTCGCGACGTCGAGACGCATGACGCGCCCTTCGAGGTCCTCTTCATCGAGTTCGCGGGCGATATGATGGCGGTGGTTCGCCTCTGCCCGAGCGACCGCGGCGAGGAGTGCGCGTTCGCGTGGCGTGAGGTCCCGGTGCTGGGCAATGAAGTGCGCCACCGCCTGCGCCGGGTAGCCCCGCGTGCAGAGCCAACAAGCGTCCGCTGCCGCGGTGCGAAGGCGCTCGAGCTCGCGTTCATTCAGCATCCGGCCTTCATAGACCGAAGCGCCGGCGACTCGAAGGGCCGAAAGAATCGTCGTGCAAGATACGGCGTCTTTTCCGCAGTGAGCGCTTTTACGCAGCGCGCGTTCGAGTGGCCACGGCGAGGCCGCAAATAGCAGCCGCCTCAAAACAACAATGCTAAGAGGCCCGCATGACCGCGCGTAAGGGAACCCAGCCTCGTCAAACCAAGCGTGAGCGAAAGGCGCTCGCCGGGAAGTCCGCCAACAACGTTCACGACCACGCGCAGCACATCCATTGCGTCGCGTGCGGGGTTCACCTCGATGCCGCCCAGTTTTCCGCGGCGCCGGCGACCGCGCGTTGGATCACCTGTCAGCACGGTAGCCGCTTCGCTGCGTGCGAGTCGTGTGTGCCACGTGCCAAGCAATTGCTCGACGAGCATGACCGCACGGGCCAAGCCGTCCACGCCGCTGCCGCGTTTCACTGAAGCTGGCTTCGCAAATGGCGTGCTTGAGGCCGAGCGCCGAGGTCATCGCGGTCTTCGAGGCGGTGGAGAAGTACGCGGCGTGAAGGGGAGTGCCCGCGCTTCCTTGGAGCCGCTCGTCGTCCGTCTTCGAACATGTGGAGTTGGATTGGGGATACGATGACGGAGTTCCAAGATGCTTCACCTCGCGTTGCCCACCCTCTTCACCGCCGGTTCGACTGCTTTTTTCTTCACTCTCGAGCGCGTGCGTCCGGGACGCGCATTGCCGCACGTCCGCGGTTGGTACGCACGAGCGGTCTGCATGAACGGTCTTCAGATGCTCATCACACTGGGCCTGAATCGCGCCTGGAACACCTGGTTGCATGGCCCTTCTCTGTTGGGCTTAAGTCGGCTCCACTCGCCAGCGCTGCAGGGGCTCTCGGCATGGCTCATCGGCACCTTTTTCTTCTACTGGTGGCATCGATTACGCCACCAGAATGGATTTTGGCGGGTGTTCCACCAACTGCACCATTCGCCCGCGCGCATCGAGGTGATGACCTCGTTCTACAAACACCCGGTCGAGATCGTCAGCGACTCGGTGCTGGGTGCATTGGTGCTCTATCCGCTTTGCGGCCTGTCGCTCGAGGGTGCGTTCTGGAACAACTTTTTCGCGGCCACGGGGGAGTACTTCTACCATGCGAACTTCAAGTCGCCGCGCTGGCTCAAGTACGTCATCCAGACGCCGGAACTCCATTCGGTGCACCACCAACTCGACGTTCATCGCTACAATTTTGCGGACCTTCCGCTCTGGGACCGGCTCTTCGGCACGTACAAGGATGCCGACACGTTTGCTCCGCAGTGTGGCTTTCCTCGCGATAACGAACGCCTCCTTCGTGACATGCTGCTTTTTCGGGACGTGTATCAGCGAGATGAAGACGGCTAACGCGAGTTCACGCGTGGAGCACGCTTCCTCACACTTGAACCCGATGCGTCGCTTGTCCGGGACGGGCGACACCATCAGCTTCCGCCTGGCTTCGAAGAGCACCTTGGCTCTCGACGCCGTAGAGACGCACCTAGTCGGTGCCGAGGCTCACCTTTTCGACCTTCTCGCCGCGGAGAAGCTTGCGAAAACCATCGACCTTTCGGCCGACATCTCAGAATCCAACAACTGGCGGGGTGGACGGGACTTGAACCCGCGGCCTCCGGCGTGACAGGCCGGCGTTATAACCAACTTAACTACCACCCCAATTTCGAAGAGCTTTGTAACGCACTCGAACGGTTTCGTCGAGTCTCTCGTGCATGCGCGGTGCGAATTTGAGGAATCGGTAGGCGGGACAGGGGTCGAACCTGCGACCAGCGGCGTGTAAAGCCGCAGCTCTGCCACTGAGCTACCCGCCTGGAACGCGCGGACGCTAGTGTAAATTGACGGCGGCGCGAAGCGGGTTCACGATTTTCGTTCGAATGCGCGCTTTGTTTCGCTCCCTGTTCATGGCGGCAGGATTTTTTGCTTGTACCGACGCGCGCCTCGACAGCGCAACGGACCCGAATGCGAAACCGCCGACGGCGTGCGTGCCGCCGGGGACCCAGTGCCCCATCGTTTTCCGCTACCCCATCGGCAACGGAGTGAGCACGGTCGAGTTGCGCGGAGACTTTGCTCCCGACGGCTGGACGAAGGGCGTCGCGATGCAAGTTGAGGGCACGTTCTTCAGGGCGGAGGTGCCCGCGACCGACGGTGCCAAGGTGCATTACAAATTCTTACTGAACGGCAAGGATTGGGTGCTCGATCCGGCGAACCCGCAAAAAGAAACGGACGGGGCAGGGGGCGAGAACAGCATCACCGTGGCTGCGTGCAACTTTGAGTACTGCGCGACCGAGCCACCGAAACCGAACCCGGACGCCTTCGATTGGCGCCGTGCGGTCATGTACTTCGTCTTCGTCGACCGGTTCGCAAACGGCGATCCGACGAACGATGAGACCATCCTCGGCGTCGAGCCGCCTGCGAATTACCAGGGCGGGGATTGGGCTGGCGTCATTCAAAAGCTCGAGAGCGGCTACTTCGAGTCGCTTGGGGTCAACGCCCTCTGGCTGACGGTCCCGGCCGACAATCCGAACGTCGTTGGGGCCGGCTATGACGGTCATTCGTATTCCGCCTATCACGGGTATTGGGCCAGCAATCTCGAGGCTCCCGAGGAACACTTCGGCACGCTCGCGACACTGAAAGACCTCGTTCAGAAGGCGCACGCCCGCGGCATCAAAGTCCTCTTTGACTACGCCATGAACCACGTTCACGAGTCGAGCACGCTCTACCAAGCGCACGCCGATTGGTTCTGGCCGCTCTCTTACGACAACCACCAGTGCGTCTGTGGTGACGGTTGCGATTGGAACGACTCCTACCAGCAAAAACGCTGTTGGTTCACCTCGTATCTGCCCGACTGGAACTTCACGAACAGCGCCGCTCGCGCCTACAGCGTTGGCAACGCCTTGAAGTGGGTCGAGGACACCGGTATCGACGGTTTTCGGCTCGATGCGGTGAAGCACATCGAACTCGATTGGTTGCTCGACTTGCGCAAACGAATTGCGGCCGAAGTTGAGCCGAAGAGTCACGAGCATTTTTACATGGTCGGGGAGACCTTCGAGTCCGGCAACCGCGACCTCATCAAGTCCTATGTCGGCACGGACCGACTCGACGGGCAGTTCGACTTTCCGCTCCGCGCGGTGCTCGTCGAGAAGCTGTTGCGTCGCACCGGTACGATGCACGACCTGGACGCGTTCCTCGCTTCGAACGACACCTTCTACCCCGGTGTGATGTCCACGTTCATCGGTAACCACGACATCGTCCGCGCGATCCACGTCGCCGAGGACTCACCCTGGGACGCCTGGGCGGCCGGCAATCCGTGGGGTGCGCCGCCGTCGCTCCCGAAGAACGCGGCTCCGTTCGAGCGACTGGGTGTTGCGTTTGCGTTCCTCTTCACGACGCAGGGCGTCCCGCTTATTTATTATGGCGACGAGATCGGCATGCCGGGCGCCGGTGATCCCGACAACCGTCGCTTCATGCAGTGGGAGGGGCTGACCTCCGCTCAAGCCGGGTTGCGCACGTTGGTCGAAAAGCTGGGCAAGATTCGTCGTGACCATCCCGCCCTGTGGCGCGGTGCGCGCTCGACGCTCAGCGTTACCGATGACACGTACTCGTACGCCATGAGCGATGGCGTGGAGACGTTGTACGTCGGTTTGAATCGAGGAGATGTGACGGCAGCCGTTGGGTCGATGCCTCAAAAAGGCCGAGATTTGCTCACGGATGAACTCGTAGAAGGCCCCGGTGTGACGCTCGCGCCACGCTCTGCGCGAATCATCGTCGTCAACGCTCCGTGATTCACACCCGCCAAAGGACAATAAGCTCAGGCGAGCGAAGGTCGGCAAGGACGTCACCGTTCACAACGCGAACGGGCGCGTGCTCACTGGGGCACGGGGACGCAGCAACCGGTGATGCAGTAGCTGCCGTTGGGGCACGGGGACTGGTTGGCGAGGCCGCATGGCTGCAGATCCGAGGAACACCCTTGCGGGTTGTTCTTTTCGCCGGGGACGCAATCGAGCGGCAGCTGCGTCTTGCCGACGCACAGCTCGAAATGGCCGCACTCGTTCTGACAGCCTTGGACCGGTGTGCAGGGTGGGCACTTGGCGGGATCGCCGAGGGTGTCGAGTTTGCAGCTGCCGATGCCATTCGAGTCAAACGCGCCGAGCCAGGCGAACTTGCCGCCGCCCGCAGGCAGCTCGCAACAACCAAAGCAATCGCAACCGTTCGGCACCAGTGGCTTGCAGAAGCTGAGGCATGTTGTGGATTGCGCGGTGAAGGCAGCCTCGCATGAGAGGCCGGGCTTTGGTTGCGTCGTGGGATCGTAAGCGCAGCCGGGGCCTTCAGGTGGATAGTTCGGCGGAACTTCGAGCTTGTCGCAACGGTGGTCCCAGTAGCAGTCGTCGTTGCCGGCGCCGTTGCCATTGTCCCAGAAGCAATCGAGCTTGCATTCGCCTCCCTTGGCGCCCGGGAGCTCCGGATTGAGGCCGTCCTCGGTGTCGTCGCACGGGCCGAGGCAGTCGGGATCTTGCGAATCGACGAGGCCGTCCTTGTCATCGTCGAGCAGGTTGCCGCACGTGTAGATCTTGCCGGCGCAAGCGGCGGTCGTGGTAGGCGGAGCTAGTCCGCCGCCACTGGCGCTGGTGGAGGTGGTGCCGCTCGCGCTCGAGCCGCCGCTGCCCGTGGTCGAGAAGAAATCGCCGCCCAGACCTGTGGAGCCAGCGGAGCCCGATGTTCCGGAGCCCGATGTTCCGGAGCCGCCGCTGCCCCCGAACATGGACGTCACCGAGGAATCTCCGCCGCAACTCCAGACCGCGGCAAGGGCGACCAAACACAGCCGAGGAGTGCGCGTACAAGCGTGATTATCACACCATTCGCGGTAATTCCATGGGCCACCGAACACCGAAACTCATCAACGCGCAGGGCCGCTAGGCCGCTGCGGTGTGCGAAGGTTGAACATCACGCGAAAACGTGTGTGACCGGAACCCGGACAGCGAACGTGCAAAGAGTCGTGATCAAGGGGCGGCAGAAGAGGATGGTTGATCATGGGCTCAGAGCATGAAGCGGTAGCCCGCCCAGATGGAGAGGGCGCTGAGGTCGGAGTCGCCGGTCGTTTGCTGCTTGATTTTCGCCCAGCCGAAGAGCGCTTCGACGAGCAGGCCGCCCGGACCGATGAGGTACTCGGTGCCGAGATGCGCGCCGGCGCCGACTTGCGTCGATGTTTCTTCCTGGCGCAACAGCGTGGGCAGCGCGCCGTCGCTGTCGGTCTTGCTCCTGACCAAGAAGATGCGCGGGCCGATCCCCACGTAGGGTACGAACTTGCCGGGGCCGACCGCGGGCAGCATCGTCGCGCGGTAGGAGACACTCGGCTGGATGGTGAGTTGCTGCTCGATGAGGTGCCAGGTGTAGAAGCCCTGCACGCGCGAGTCGGTCTCGGTGTGCGTCGTCACCGGTTGCGCGTAAGCGACGTCGACCATCACGCCGAGCTGGCGCCGGAAGAACGCCAGGAGGTAGCCAATTTGCACCGCGCCGGTGATGTGTGGGCTCAAGCCGTTGAACGACGCGAGCGCGCCGAACTTGCCGCCGACGACGAATGCGCCGTGCTCGACTTTGCCGTCCTCGAGCTTGGCGTCACCGTTCGCGTCGCCCTTGTCCGGCGCGTCGCTCGGCGGCGATTCGGCGTGGCTCGATGGTGCGATCGGCGCTGTGACCGGTGCCGCTGGACCGGCCTTGGTGATT
>CANMZR010000114.1 GCA_947502375.1 Polyangiaceae bacterium | reverse complement strand
CAGCACCTGCAGGTTTTCTGGCTTCAAATCCCGATGGATGATGCCCGCCGCGTGCGCCTTGGCGACCGCGCTTGCAACTTGCTCGATGACCGTCACGGCGAAGGGCGTCGGCACCGCGCCTTCGCGGCCCAGCAGCGCCCCCAAGCTCTCGCCTTCCAAAAGCTCCATCGAGAGCCAGGCCGTTCCGTCTTCGGTCTTGCCGTGGTCCAACATCTGCACGATGTGCGGATGCCGGATTTTTGCAGCCGCTTGCGCTTCGGCGGCGAAACGCTCCAAGAGGCTTGGATCGCGGTACCCAAGCTCGGCATGCATGACTTTCACCGCGACCTCGGTGCCGAGCATCCGATGGTGGGCGAGCCACACCGTGCCCATTCCGCCCTCGCCGAGGACCTTGGTGAGCGTCAACACGTCGGTGAGCTTCGTACCGGGGGTGAGGCGCTGCATCGCGCGGGAGCGTGAGTGCGGCGGGAGGATACCGTCAATGGGAGCGGGCCATCAAAGCCAACCTGAGGGGGCTGGGTTTTGGAAAGTAGCCGCGCCGACTCTGCCCCAAAGGGGCAGCAGAGTCAGGGTGTTGCCGATTCCCAGGGTGTTGCCCTGGGCTGGTATGAAATCGCGCCGTTGGCGCTGATACCTCCGCCAAAAATAGCGCCGGCGGAATGTGAGGGCCAAAGGCTCGCAGCCAGCCTGAGGGATCGCTCCAAGCGCAACCTGTCAGAAGGAACCGCTCAGCCAAACGTCACCGGCTGCCGACACGTCGAGACGCACGGAGCCGGCGGGAAGGCTCGGCAGCGCCGTGAGGGAAAGCAGCCCAGCCAGCGCGCCAAAGCCGGCGGTTGCAAATGCCAAATTCGAGATGCGGGCACGCGCGTAGGCTCGCTCGTAGGTCGGCTTCAACGACGGATCGCACACGCTCCCTTGACAAGTCGCAAGCACCAGGCTTGCGTCGGCCGCGGAAAGTGCGCCCGCAACCACTCCGACCAAGAGCGCGGCGCCCGAGGTGCCAGCGGCCACCCAGGTCGCTACGGGGACATCGGCGAGGCCGAGCTTTCGCGCGAGCTCCACGGAAATTCGCTTACGATCGTAATCCACGACCGATAGTTTGGAGGTCGCTGGCTGGTAGCCTGGAGCGGCAAACGTCACGGTGTGCTCCCCTGGATCCAACCGCAACACGGCGAGCCTGCCCGCAATCGAGACGGGCGAGTGATCGACCGTCACCAGACTACGCGCCGTCACGGGCCGAACGAGAACCTCCACCTGCGGTAAGCGCGCCTCGAGCTGCCGCACCAGCGCGGCGGCCGCGGCACGCGCTTCGTCGAACGCCGCCGATTCAGCCGCCATGACAGGAAACCTGACGGCGCGAAGCAAGGCATCTTGAGCTTCGACCAAGTGACCGAGCAAAAGGTCACAGCGCCCCACGGCGAACGCCGTCGTGGGAACTCGCATGATTCGGTCGGCGGCGCTGTAGGCCAAGAGCGCATCTGCAATCCGCCCTTCGGCAAAAGCCGCATCCCCCTGCGCCATCGCGGCACGCGCGTTTGCACGCTCGGCGGCTGAAGTCCCATCCGCTGCGAGTTGCGCAAGTGAAACCGAACAGCCCATCAGCACAGCGACGAGCGCTGAAAGTGCGGTCCCCAAACGGCTGCGATAGGCGCGCAACATGGAGTCAAAAACCGTAATCCGTCACGCCGTCGATGACGATGCTCCCGGCAGTTCTTTTTCGCGGCGGCACTTTCGGCGGGGCCGCGGAAGGCGAAACGACCGCCGTGACTTGCGGCGCTACGGGAACGGCGCTCGCAGAGCCGACTGGCAATCCATTCGCCATCGCTCCGCCTTCGGCCGGTAGCGGCTTGAGCACGGGTGCTTTCGACGCTGCCGCGGCATCGGCGGCACCCTTTGCTCCGGCACCGTAGGAAGCTGTGGCGGAGCCATCGCCACGAGACGTCCCCGCCATGTTCTTGGGTACGGCGGTGGGTGTCGGGACGTTGAACGATGGGGCGGGCACCGGAACGCTCGTCGGCTCTGGCAGCGACGCGCCCGGGAGCACAAGGCTGTCGCCATCCGGGCTCGACGAGCCGCGCGGCACCGACAAGGGCGCGGTCACTTCATCGATGGAAACGCTGGTAAACTTGCGCTCTTTCTGTGGCGACGCCGGCCCTCGCAGCAGGCCCACGACCAAGAGCACGACGCCCAGCACGGCCGCTAGCGCACCGACGAACCACCTTCCCCGCCCGAGCGAACGCTTCGCATCCGTCCGGATCAGCGAGGACGGCGTTCGCGTGACTGCCGCGCCCGTTGACTGCGCCAAGTCGCTCGAATGGCTGCGCGAAACGGACTGCTCTGGCGATGCGTGCGCGCCCGTTCCAACGCTCATCGCTGACGGGCTCAAACCGTCGTTGGGGTCCTCTCCGACGCGCCAGTCGACCGCGTTCAAGCCCCGCTCGAAGTGACCTTCGACGGCGTCCGAAAAAGCGACAGCAAAAGCGCGGGCATCACCGAAACGCTCGTCGATATTCTTGGCAAAAGCCCGCAGCATGAAAGCATCGAGGGCGGCCGGCAACTCGGGCACTCGGCCACTCGGTGGAACGACCTCGCCCCGCGCGATCTCGAGCGCCACCGCACCGGCCGTGATGCCTGAAAACGCCGGCACGCCGGTCAGCGCTTCGTAAGCGACCGCGGCCAAGGCCCAGAGATCGGAACGATGGTCCACCGCTTGCCCCATGGTCTGCTCGGGGCTCATGTAGCGCGGCGTCCCGAGTGCGACACCCGTTTGGGTCATGGCGGAGTCCTCGCTCACAAGCTTCGCGACTCCGAAATCCAGTACTTTTAGCAAAGGACTGCCATCGAGTTCGACACCCAAAAACAGATTGCCCGCGGACACATCGCGATGGTGGATCCCGGCACCGTGAGCGGCCTCGAGTGCGCGCGTCGTGTGGAGCACGATGAGTGCCACCTCGGCCACCGGCAGCGGTCCTTGACGCTGGATCCGCTGCGCCACGGTCTGGCCGCGAAGATGCTCCATGACGAGGTAGGGAACCCCTTCCGCCGTCGCCCCTGCATCCAGCACCCGCACGACGTATCGGCAATCCAGCTTTGCCGTAGCCCGTGCCTCGCGCTGAAACCGCGCCAACATCGTCGCATCGAGCTCGTCGACCGACCGGTGCAGGAACTTCACCGCTACGGTCGCATCCAACACGGTGTGCCGCGCGCGCCAAACTCGCCCCATCCCACCCTGGCCAATGGGCGCAACCAGAATAAGGCTGGGTGTGACGGCGGTTCCGGAACGCAAGGCGGCCTAAGAATAGCCGAAAAAGCTACTCAAGTCTTCAAGGTCTTATGGGAAAAGAAGCCCCGCGCGAGCGCTCGTCGAAGCACAAAGGAGACGGCTCGGCAGGTCGCAACGGATGCATACCAAGGCACCAACTTGCGCTAACGTTCTGGCGCTTTGGCGAAAGAATCTATGACCTTGGATCATGCGAGTCCGGAAGCCCGAGACACCGTAACCGGCACGCCTGCGCTGATTGCGACGTTTCCCTTTTCGAGAGCCATCCCGCTGGAAACTCTCGGGGGCGTTCTGGGTCGAAAGAGCCTACGCCCACACGAGATCGACGACCGTGAGATCTCGAGCCAGCACGCACTCCTCGAGTGCCGGGGTGCCACCGTGGACCTCACCTGTCTCGGCTCGCGCAACGGCACCTTCATCGATGGTCGGCGGCTCGCGCCCAAGGAGTGCGTGACGCTGATCGATGGGGTCCTCGTGCGCATCGGTCGCAGTCTCTTCGTGTATCGGGACCGCTTTATTGGCGCGCTAAGCCCCTCCGAGCCGCTCGGCGACCTCATCGCCCCCTTTGGGCTGCGTGCACTCGCCAGAGCCTTGACCGCCCTCACCTTGCGGCCGACCTCGTTCGTGCTGCTCGAAGGCGAGACCGGTACCGGCAAGGAACTGCTCGCACGGCATGTCGTCGAACGTCTCGGCCGTAAGACCCCGTACGCTGCCGTCAACGTCGCAAGCGTCGCCGCGGGAGTCTTTGAGTCGCAGTTCTTCGGCCACGTCGCGGGCGCTTTCTCGGACGCGCGAACGGCCTCGCCGGGTCTGCTGACGGCTCACGAAGGCGGTGCGATCCTCCTCGACGAACTCGGCTCGCTGCCGCTCTCGCTCCAGAGCAAACTCCTGCGCTTGCTGGACCAACGTGAAGTCTTGCCGGTCGGTGCGACGCGTCCACACTGTGTCGATGTGCTGCTCGTCGCCGCCACCAACGGGGGACTCGAGAAGGCCGTAACGGAGGGCCGCTTTCGTGAAGATTTGCTCGCGAGACTCAACATTGCAAGGCTTGACCTCCCGCCACTTCGTGAACGCGCGGAGGACATCTATGCCATTGCGCAACAGGTGGCGGTCCGTCACAAAGTCGATCTCGATCCGGCCCAGGTGGAAGTCGAAGCACTCGAGCGGATGCTTTTGCACCCTTGGCCCCGCAACGTCCGCGAGCTGGAATCGACGCTCCGAGAGGCCGCGACCCACGACCCACGGCCTGGCCTGCGTCACTGGGCCATTCAGCGCATTCTTGGCGCAACGACCCAATCGCGCAGTGGACTCCTCCAAGATGAACTGGTAGCCGAAGCTCTCGCGCTCGAGGGCGACAACGAAACCGCGGCCGCGCGGAGGCTCGGCGTGACTCGCGGTAAGTTGCGGCGTTATCTTTCAAAAAAAGAAATTGTCACATGAATTTTCGACGCACCCATCGGACGAAGTTTCTCACTCGCATCACGCTTCCTTTGCTCGCCATTGGAATGCTCGTCAGCGCCTGCAATCGCACGAGTGACCTCACGGACAAGACCTTCGAGAGCACGAGCTCCGCTGTGACCACCCCTGCGACGGGGGCCGGCGGAACAGCAGGGGCCGGCGGAGCAGCGGGGGCCGGCGGACAGCCGACGACCTGTGGAGAATGCGACGGAACGTGCATCCAAAATCACTGTTGCCGCACTGGAAGTGGCTTTGAGATCAACGCGTCCCCTGGCGGCGCGGAAGCGCTTCAAGGGGTGTTCGCCCAGCTCGATGGCAAAGGGGCTCTCGAGGCCGTGTTCGTGAATCAACTCGGCGAAGACATCCGCAGCTTTGCGCTCGATCCGGTCGGACCCAAAGCCACGCTGCTTCAAAAACTGATGACCGGCCGCGGCGTGACACGCCCCGCCGTGGGTGACATCAACGGCGACGGTCAAGCCGACCTCGTCGTGACCCTCTCCGAGACGATCACCCTCGACCCCCTCGATCGCATTCGCATTTACCTCGGCATCGCTGGCGGCTCGTTCGATACAGCGTTTACGGAATTTGAACAGGCGGGCACCCCAACCGGTCCGGTGCTCTTGGACTTCGATGGTGACGGAGACCTCGATATCTATCTGCATACGAAGACCTGCCAACTCATGCGCTGGGGGCTAGGAGGCGGGACCTTCAGCGCCCCCGAATGCCTGGAGGGAACCGATTCGATGTCGGTCACCACGGTCATCCACGGCGGATTTGGTGCGAAAGATGCGCTCCTTCTTATCGACGGCGGCAGCTTGTACGTTCGCAATTGGATCGGCGGAAACAAGACCAAAACGACCCGCATCGAGATGGGGACGGAGTTGGTCGCGGGAAGCGGCGTCGCAGATATCGACGGCGACGGTGACGACGACATCCTCGTCTTGACACAGGAGACGAGCACTCACCCGAATACGGTCTACACGTTCCTGCGCACCGCTGAAGCCGACGTCACGCAATGCGACACCTATCCGACACCCCCAGGGATCAGCAAACTGCAGTCTCCAGTCCTCGGTGACTTCGACGCGGATGGCGTTCCGGACCTGCTGGCTTTGGACCGAACGAACGAATCGAAAACACCGGATTCACCAGCCTATTTTCAGAGCGTGAACTATGTCTTTCACGGCATCAAATAGCGACGAAGCCTTCAGCAAGAATGAAGCCTGCAGCCGCTGTCTTTCACGAGATAAAAGAACAAAATCTTCAATCGCTGTCTTTCACGGCATAAAATAGCGACGAAGCCTTCAGCAGGAACGAAGCCTGCAGCCGCTGTCTTTCACGAGATAAAAGAACAAAATCTTCAATCGCTGTCTTTCACGGCATAAAATAGCGACGAAGCCTTCAGCAGGAACGAAGCCTGCAGCCGCTGTCTTTCACGAGATAAAAGAACAAAATCTTCAATCGCTGTCTTTCACGGCATAAAATAGCGACGAAGCCTTCAGCAGGAATGAAGCCTGCAGCCGCTCATGACTTCGAGACGCACCACCCCACATGGCTTCGCGGGAAAATTTCGCCCGCTCCTGCTGATGCAATGCGTCTTGATGGCTACCGCCTGCCAACGCTTGACCGGCCTTGACACGGCAACATTCGGCCCGACCGCCACGAGTGCAGATGGCGCTTCGAGCGGTTCCGCTGGCGGTGGCGAACCGCAAGCGTGCGGCACGTGCGACGGTCATTGCGTCGGCAATCACTGCTGCCGTGCCGGCGGCTCTTTTCAGCAGTGGAAGTTTGCCGGTGGTCGCGATGGGACCACTGCGCGCTTCGTGCAATTCGACGGCACCGGCAACCTCGAAGCCGTCTTCGCGAACACGCGAGGACAAGATCTCTGGGTGCATGACCTCGAGCCAAGCGGGCCCGTGGAAAGCCCGCGTGCCACCATCGACGTGGGAGCGGACTTTCGGGGAAGCTTCATCCTCGTGGATCTGAACGGTGATGGCTACGTCGACCTGGCGACCAATCACTTCGGCGCCAAACCCAAGGCGGATGACCATTTTGCGCTTCGGCGAGGGCAAAAGGGGGGATTTGCGGAGCCCATTGCGCTCGTGAATTCGCGCTTCCCGGGGGGGATCATCGCGTCGGACCTCGATGGCGACGGCGACCTCGACTTGCGGTTCGACTACAACCCGGGCTCGCAGCCGTCCACGCCGGCGCTTCGGTACAACCTTGGCGACCTTCAGTTCGGACCGCCGACGATCATCGCCAACACGACTGCGGTAAGCGAACGCCTCGGCGCGGTGCGAGGAATTTTTCCGCTCGGCGGCGATGCGACTCTTCAAATCGGCACCCGTGCAATCCTCGAGATCCCGATCGCCGATGCGAAGGCTCAAGCCATTGAACTGAAGGTAGGAGGCGTCAGCCCGGTTTCCGGTGGCCTCGCGGATATCGACGGCGACGGCGCGGATGATGTGTTGCTCATCACCGGAGCAGCCGGGGCCATGCCGAACCACTTGCTGACCTATTTGCGCAACGGCACGAGCACGCTCGAGCTTTGCGAGGCGGTCGAGTTTCCAAGCATCTTGAGCGACCTGAGTGCCTTGACGGCCGGGGACTACGACGGCGATGGGCACGCGGATGCCCTTGGGATCGCCCCGCACAACGACCTCTTCACGGCCGAGCAAAATGAGTTTTACGAGTCAAATTATTATGTTTTTCACGCGGTCTACCCGTGAGTATCAGGTCTTTGGGCGCGACGGTGGTGCGCCAACGACGCGGCCAGTTCTCCGGGTGGCGCCGTGGATGCACTTGAGTGTAGACTCGGCTCGCGCATGATGCATCGCCTCGTCCGGTATGGTTTCGCTGTCGTTGTCGTTGCCGCCGCGTGCAGCCGAAGCACGTTGTTCTCGCTGCCGAACGGTCATTACGGCGCGGGTGGCGCGGGTGGCGCAGGTGGCGCAGGTGGCGCGGGTGGCGCGGGTGGCGAGGGTGGCGCGGGTGGCGCGCCCAGCGGGTGGCCATGTCCGCTCGCGGTCGATGGTCCACTCGGCGTCGCGGGCGGCGGCACCTTCTCGCAACGCCAGCCGCGTCTCGCGTACTCGAGCGACAACAAAAACACGGTGACGCTAGCGATGGAGTGGACCATGGGCACCGCGTCCCCGTCAGAGCTTCGCCATACGTCTTTCGCCCCATGGGGCACCTGGCCGAGCTCGCCTCTCGGGCTCAGCTACCGCGCGAATTTCGACGCTGGCGTCTCGTTCGCGATCGCCCAATCGCCCAAGGATCACTTCGCGCTCGCAATGACGGACGGAACCAAACCCGGCGATCCCGAAGGGATCCTACTCAGCCCATCCATGGTCCCAGGCGCCAGCGACATTCCGACCGCCCAGTCCGTGGACGACGGAGTGGGCGTCCTCTTTGCGACAGGCCAAGCCAACCGCTACCTGCTCGGACTCGTCAATGCGTCAACGACGGAACCTGCCAGCATCCGGACCGTGGCTAGCGCAGGAGCTTCATTGGCACTCGGTACGCGATGGCCGCTCGCGTGCGGCACCCCACGAAGCGCCGATGCCACCGCGAGTGGCAAGGGCTGGTGGGTCGTCACCAGCGCCGTCGACGGGACTTTCGGCAACCTTTCCTGCGACGGTCTCGCAACTTCGAAACCGAATCGGGTGATCCTCGCACGCGTGGACGTCGGACTCGGCGTGCCCGCACTTGGCACCGTATTCTTGGCAACGGGCACCGTTCGACAGGTGGTCATCGAAGCGCTCTCGGAAAAAGCTCCATGGCTCGGTTGGCTCGACGACGCGGGTGCCCACGTCGTCAGCGTCAACGGAGCGACCGGCGCTATCACCGGTGGCCCCTACACGGTGCCGGCTGCGTTGACCGACGAGCGTCTGGTGCTCGTGCCCTTCTTCGACGGCGTGTTGGTGGCGCGCGGCAGCGACGGCTCCGTGAGCTACGTCGCCGCCGACGGTAAGGTGAGCCTGCCGCTCGTGGTGAAACAGCTCACCGGGTTGAACGTGTTCGACGCGCTGCCGTCCCCCAAAGGGGATGCCGCGTTGATTTCACTGACCGGGGCCGGCACGGTGGGTACGGTCGAAGTCGCTCGGCTCCGATGCGAAGCACCTTGAGCCACGCTTGCCCGCGCCACACCTGCCCGCACCACACCTGCCCGTGATGAGCCCGCGACCATGACCGATAGCACCCCGCTTTTCCTCACGACGGAGCGGCTGCTCTTGCACCTTCCTGGGCCGGAGGCCGCGTCCCGGATGACGCACTATTACGAATCCAATCGCGCCCACCTCGGCCCCTGGGAGCCGCCGTTTCCAAAAGGTATGTTCACGAACACGTTCTGGCGGACTCGACTCTCGCAAAACCAGCAAGAATACGTAACCGGCCAGTCCATGCGCGTGGTCCTTCGAATGCGGGATGATCCCGATGGCGCCATCGTCGGCTTGGCCAATTTCACTCAGTTCGTGCGCGGCGCCTTGATGGCCTGCACATTGGGCTACAGCATGGATGAAACCGCGCAGGGCCAAGGGCTGATGACCGAGGCCCTCACGAAGGCGCTAGCGCACATCTTTGAGCACGTCGGCATGCACCGAGTGCTGGCCAACTACATGCCCGTCAACGAGCGCAGCGGCCGCCTCTTGAAGAAACTCGGCTTCGTGGTCGAGGGCTACGCACGTGATTATATTTACATCAACGGCACCTGGCGCGATCACGTGCTCACCTCTCTTGTGAGCGCTCGCCCGACGGTTCCCGAATACCTCACGCCGGTACGCGCCCGGGCCTGAAACTCGTCCGAAGCAAGCGCCTCACTCTTTCTTGCATGACGCAAGGATTTTGCGCATGACGCAAAGGCTCCTTGCATGATGTAAAGCAAGGCTTCGGCCAATGGCAACTCGGCCGGCTGTCGTTCCGACCGGGGAGCGCGTCACTGGCAGGTGGCCGTCGTGCAATTGCACGAGTCGGTCGCCAGTTTACCACACCCCGATATCATCGGTTTCGAGGCTCCCCCACACTTCGCTTCGCACGCGTTGACCCCACACGCGATCTTCGTATCCTTGCAGGTATCCGTCGCGGCCCCGCAGGTCGTGCTGAGGATGCCTCCAGCGCCGGCCTTGATGGTCGCATTCTCGCAAGCGCTCGTGGCGTCGCAGACCACCGTACACGCGTAGGAATCGGGGCACGTGATCGTAATGTCTTTGCACGCATCCTTTCCAGTGCAGTTGACGACGCAAGCGTAACCCGCCGGGCAGACATAATTTTGGCAGCTAATGCCCGTGCAATTCTTCGTGCAAGTTTTCGTCGCATCGGAGCACTCCATGGGTGGATTCGCCTGGCCGGGCGCCGCCAGATTCAGGCCGCACAGTTGGCATGCCGCGCCGTCACAGTAACTATCGAGTTTGCAGTCCGCTTCCTTATTCTTGGTGCAATTCTTGAAGCACGCCGCGTTATTGGAGTCGCAGACGTATTGCCCACAGCCGGTCTTCTGCGGCATCGGGCACGCGCCCTTGCCATCGCAGGACGCGGCCGCGGTCTGCTCATTTTTCACGATGTCGCACGATGCGGTGATGCACGCGGTCGTCGCATCCCAAACGTCGCACGAGCTCGTCGTCCCAGATGCGTCGAGCGCGGCACCGCTGCAGCCCTTGTCCAGCGCGGGGCCGCAGGCCGCAGGCTTCGAGTCCATGCACTCCGTGTCGGGATCGTCGCCTTGCTTGAAGACTGTGCACTCGCCGTCTTTGCCGCCACTCTTGGCATTCGAGCAAGCGACGCAGGTCCCGTCGCAGGCCGTGTTGCAGCAGCGGTCGTCCGCGCAAAAGCCAGTCTCGCACGCGTTGCCCGTCATGCAGATGTCCCCGAGCTTCCCGAGGGACACACACGTCGTTTTGTCTTTACAAAAAGCTGCCGCGCCGCAATCAGCGTCGGCGCTGCAGAGTGCGCAAACCCCTGGGCCCGCGGCCATCCCGCCGCCGCCACCCGCACCACCGCCGGCTACCTGACACAGATTCGATAAGCAATCCGACGCACCGAGACAGTCCTTGCCCTCCACGCATTTGGCGCATCCGGTGTCCGTGCCGCCACAGTCAACGTCCGTCTCTTTGCCATCTTTGGAGGCGTTCTTGCATTGCAGGGGAATGCATTTCTTCTTGTCGCAAAGCGGCTTGGCCCCGTCCGAGCAGTCTGAGTTTTTGTTGCACGCGACGCAGGTACCGAGCCCGTCGCAAACGATGCCCCCAGCCTCTGCACACACGGCACCGGCCGTCTGGAGTTGAAAGCCGCAGGCGCCGTCGATGCACGAAGCTTTTTTACAGGCGGCACCTTGTGGGCAGGTAGCGGGTCCCGAGCACTCGCCAGCGGCTCCCGTACTTCCAGCGGGGGTCGAAGCACCGGCGCCGTTCTCGTCCGCGAAGTGAAAGACGTTGAAGTCCTGCGTGCAACTCACCGCTGCCGCCGCGACAAAAATCATTCCGAGTGCCCAATTGCGCAAAGCGAAAGTCATAAGTTCAGTTCCTTTTTCGTTCAAGCGAGACAGCATCCAGTCACACGGTGCCGGTGTCCGCGTTTTCCACGCCCTAGAAACTACCGGAAAGCGCTACTTGCTGTGGGCCAAGCATCAGTCGAGGCCGCACGATGCCGGCGCTCGCCCAAGGCCAGCCACCCCCATCGAGAGCCTCCCAAGCGATGAAGGTCGCACCGGTGGCCACGCCGACGAGGCCGAGCACGAGGGTGGTGTTCGCTACGGCTTGATACGCTTTGCCGCGATCAGCGACGTCAGCGAGCCCCGACGCACAGTTCGTTTGGGACGGGCATCCGCTAGCGAGCCGGCTGTATTGACCGTTCGAAAGGGCGCCAAACGTGCCGAAGAGAAGGAAACCGAGACCGCCGACACCGGAGGCCACGTACCCGATGGTCTTGCGGTTAGGTCCGGTCCAGGTGCTCGCCACCTTGACGACTGCAATCTCCGCGGCGCTCGGCACGGGCAAGTCGAGCGGCAGGGTCACTTTGACGCCCGCGAGAAGATCGAGAACTTCGCGGGACTTGCCCTCCACTGTGGAGAGCGCGACCTCGATGCGTCCCGGCATCACCGCGATGGGTCGGCCCCACTGCGCGCGGTCGATGACGCTACTCCCAACCGTCAGCGTCCCCTCGGTCGGTTCGCCCATCACCTTTACCGTGACGAATGCGAGCTTTTTCTCCAGGTCCGTGATGTCCTCTCGCACGCTATCGGCCGTGGCCTTGTACTTCGGGTTGACCGCGCTCACGACGTTGGCTTCGTCCGCCGCGGCCTTCGCTTCGCGATACGCCTCCGTGAGCCGACCGAGTTTACCGAGCGTGCGAGCGAGCATCATCCGAGAATTCGGGCTGGCCACAAGCGCGTAAGACTCGCGAAATTTGGCGAGTGCCTCTTCGTATTTTGAGGCGTCGAAAGCGACGCGGCCGGCCTTCATTGCGACGACCGAATCTTTCTTCTGAGAATCGGAGGCCTGCTCGAGCGAAGCGCCCGGCCTCGCAAGCGCCGTGACGAGCGGTTGGAAGGCCGCTACCGGCGCGGGAGCCTTGGCAGGAGCCGCTGCTACCGGCGCGGGTGCCTTGGCAGGAGCCGCCGCTACCGGCGCGGGTGCCTTCTTGGCAGGGGCCGCTGCTACCGGCGCGGGAGCCTTG
>CANMZR010000113.1 GCA_947502375.1 Polyangiaceae bacterium | reverse complement strand
AAGACCGAAGCTTGTGCTTTGGGCATGGAGCTCGTTCGCTCAAAGGAGGCTGACCGCGCCGTCGGCGCGAAGCTAGAGGAACTCGCGGTGGAGCTTCGTGACCTCGACACGCTGGCCCTGGCGCACGAAGCGAGTGTGAAGTCGCTTACCGGCGCGGTGCGCGCCGAGGAACTCGTTCGGCAAGCGGAGCAAATGCTCTCCGCCGGAGCGAACGCGCTCGATGCGATGCAGCACGGCGAGATGGCCTTGAACGCGATCGAGCCAAGCGAGGCGCGGGCCATGCTCGCCCGCGTCGCGTTGCTTGCGACGGCTCCCGGTCACGTGATCGATCTCTACGAGCGTCAGGTTATTCGCTGCAAAAAACCAAACGACCGCATCGATGCGCTGGCGCGAGCCGCGTTGATTGCGGCCGAACGCGGAGCGGTCGAGCGAGCCCGCGAGTTCTTCGCGACCGCGTTGGGCGGTGGAGTTCAAGAGTCCACGCTCGAGGTGCTGGAACTGGCGGCTCGTGAAGCCGATGAAGGCACGGGCGAGCATCGGGTTCTGTTTACGCTGGCCGAATCGTTTGCGGCTGGCGGCCAGGGCTCGCGCGATGGAGGTCGCACGCGAGCCGCTCTATTGCGCCGCGCAGCGCATATCGCGCAGCGAGAGCTTGGTGACGTGGAGTTGGCCTTTGGTTGGTTGACCGAAGCGATGGTGGCTCACGTTGACGATTCGACGATTGCTGCCGTGGAGCAACTCGCGCTGGAGCTTGGCGAACCGCGACGACTTGAGTCCGCGCTCTCCCGAGCGCTCGAAGACGTTTATGACGGACCCGTCGTTCGGAAGATTTTGCGCCGACGTGCGGAGTTGCGCCTCGGAAGTCTTGCCGATAAGCAGGGAGCCTCGGAGGATCTGAAGCGTCTCCGTGACCTTGCCCCGGCTGATCAGGACTTGACGCGGGAACTCACGGACCTGCTGACTGAACTCGGTAGCCATCGGGCCTTGATCGAGCTCTACGAAGATCAGATTCTGCGAGGCCGCCTACCGCATGTTCGCGCGGAGCTTGCGCGAAAGGTGGCGTTGCTTTGGGAAGAGTCTCTCGGAGACGCCCGCGAAGCTGCGGATTCGTGGAGGCGCGTGCTTCGAATGAAGGCCGGCGACAAGGAGGCCCAGGCCGGCCTTGACCGCTGCAAGGGCGGGAAACTCGCGAAGCCCCTCGCGGCTGTGACGGGGCAAGCTTTCTCGTCCAAGCTCACCGTCTCTGGAACGCCGCCGGCGTCGCTCGGCGGTGTTCCGCGCTCGCCGGGAGTCGGCAACGAATTGGGTCAGGTGAACCCACTGGAACGCCCGTCGGTGCCTGCCGCTTACGGCGCGGTGCCTGCCGCTTACGGCGCGGTGCCTGCCGCTTACGGCGCGGTGCCTGCCGTATCGGCACCGCCACCACCGCCACCACCACCGCCACCACCACCGCCACCACCACCGCCACCACCGCCACCGCCACCGCCGCTTGGCCATGGGGCTGTGGCTGCGCCAGCGTTCGGAAACGCTGCTGGCTCGGCGGAGCCCGGTTACGATTCCGCGTACGGGCAGGCGGAGCCCGGTTACGATCCCGCGGCGTATGCGCAGCCACAAGCCGCGTACGGGCAGGCGGAGCCCGGTTACGATCCCGCGGCGTATGCGCAGCCACACGCCGCGTACGGGCAGGCGGAGCCCGGTTACGATCCCGCGGCGTATGGGCAGCCACACGCCGCGTACGGGCAGGCGGAGCCCGGTTACGATCCCGCGGCGTATGCGCAGCCACACGACGCGTACGGGCCGCAATACGCGGCGCAGGAACAACCAGAGCAAAGTGAAGTTCCTGGGCTTTACGGCCAAAACGTGCCGATGGCTTACGATGCTTCCAAGGCTCTGCCGGTCCCGGCGCCGCGCTTGTCGGAGCCTTCCGAGATCGAACTTCTTGACCTCGATTCGTTCGAGGTTTTGGACGACGATACGAGCGGTCCTCAGCCACGGTGAGCGGAGGC
Source organism: Polyangiaceae bacterium (assembly GCA_947502375.1). Lineage (GTDB taxonomy): Bacteria > Myxococcota_A > Polyangia > Polyangiales > Polyangiaceae > SYFR01. Next base: position 10,417 of record CANMZR010000113.1, on the reverse strand, counting down.
GGGTTCGGTTGGCTTGTGCCTCCAAAGCTCTCTCCGGGTGCGACGATTCGCGTGATCGCTCCGTCGGGCCCGCTCGAGACGCGGCTCGTTTGGCGGGGACTTGGCTGGCTTTCCGAGCGCTACGATGTTCGTTTTGACCGCGGAATTTTCGAGGCCACAGGCTACCTTGCCGGCAACGACGCTAGGCGTCGCGAGGAACTGGCGAAGGCGCTCATCGAACCCGGGGTAGCGGCGGTGATTTGCGCGCGCGGGGGCTACGGCGCGTCGCGGTTCGTGCACGAACTCGATTGGTCGAGCCTTCGTTTATGGCCGCGGTGGCTGGTCGGTTTTTCCGACGTGACGGCACTCCACGTCGAGGCCACGGGTCTCAGGGTCGCCTCGCTTCATGGCCCGAATGTGACCGCGTTGGGACGAGGCGATTCACGGGCTCGTGCCTCGTTCGTCGAGGCCATCGAAAACCCCGACCGACACCGTTCCTTCGCGGGCCTCGAAGCACTCGTTCTCGGCAGCGCCAGTGGCCGGCTCTGCGGCGGTAACCTCACGCTGCTCCATGCCTGTGCGGCGGCCGGGCGGCTACGGTTGCCCGACTCGACAGTCCTGTTCCTGGAGGATGTGGGTGAGCGTCCCTACCGCCTCGACCGCATGTTGACGACACTTCGCACGGGAGGGCATCTCGCGCAGGTTGCCGCGTTTGCATTCGGTGAGTTCACCGATTGCGGGCCTGGCATGGATGGCGTGTCGGTTCTCGATGTCGCTCGCGCGGTCCTCGGGCCCCTCGGAAAGCCCATCGCGGCGGGGGTGCCGTCGGGTCATGGAGTCGTGAACGAACCGCTGCTCTTGGGTTCGATGGCGACGCTCGTCTGCGAGCCAGGCGGTGCCACCCTCGAGTTGAGCCCGCCTTAGGGCCCTTAGCGAAAGATGCCGGTTCGCTCGCTGAGCCCCTGTGCGAGTTGCTTTGCAATCGCATTTTTTACGACGGCAACCTTTTCTTCGATGATCACGTCGTCGTCGTCATGGTCCCCATCGAAAACGAGCGGTTCGCCGAAATAGAGCCGGTATTTCGTTGGCAACGGAAGCTGTCCGCCGGGGATGAACCACTGCGGAACCAATGGGAATGCAGGCATTCCGAAGAGCTTGGCCAGCTGCTCCGAGTTGGCGATATTGATGTACTGCTCCTCCGCGCCGATCACCGCAACGGGCACGATTGGGGTCTCCGTCTCGAGCGCGAGTCGCATGAAACCGAGACCGAATTCCTGCAACTGGTAACGCTCGCTCCACGCCTTCGAGATCCCGCGCGCGCCTTCGGGAAACACCAGCACAGCTTCGCCTTGCCTGAGCAAGCGCCGTGCGTTCTCGGGTACGCCCACAATTTGTCCGATGCGCTGAAAAAATGTTCCGAGGAAGGGAAGGGTCTGCGTCCACTTCTCGACCATGCTGCGGATCACGCGCGGGGGCTCCGCATCGAAGAACATCGCCGCGCCAAGGATCATGCCGTCGAGCGGCAACTGCCCCGAGTGGTTCGCGATGAGCAAGACCCGACCGTAGGGCACCCGCTCGATGCCAAAGACCTCGGTGCGAAAATAGGCTCGGTGCAAAAATGCGGCGGCCGCGAGTGCGTACTTGGCCGTACCAAGGTCAAAACCAAACGGGTCTCGCGCTCCGCCCGCCATCCGGGCAGGTACGCGACGAAGGCGCTCCTCAAAGTCGCGACCGAGGAGCGCCGTGACGGCTTCGTCGGCAAGGTCGCGCGCGACCTCGACGCTTCGCTCGGCGGCCGGGATGGCTTCTCGTTCGAAAAAACGTTTGGTTTTCGCGCGCAGGCGGAGCCAAGCCCGTGCCGGTTTCATCGTCCCATAGCCTATCATGCCTTGACGGTACGGTGAACGTTGGCGCACCCTCGCGGGGTGAAGGCCAACGAGCTGGACCGTCCGGTTCTCATCACCGGTATCTGTGGCCGCCTGGGTCGTCGGGTCGCGCGCTTGCTTCATCGTGAGCGGCGCGTGATTGGTATCGATCGACGCTCGTTCGTCGGTAAGCCGAAAGACATCGTCCATTATCAGGTCGATATTCGCCGCAAGAAAACGCGCGACATCGTGCGCCAGGAGCGTCCATCGGCGATTGTGCACCTGGGGGTCATGCACGATCCGCGCATGAGTGACAGCGAACATCACAATTGGAATATTGCCGCATTTCAAAGGCTTCTCGATGATGTCGCGCAATACGACGTCTCGAAGCTGATCGTTCTTTCGAGCGCGAACGTCTACGGGCCGCGGCCTGACAACGCTCAGTTCCTCGATGAAGATGCCCCGCTCTTGGGTTCGGCGACGTTCAGCACGATGCGGGACCTCGTCGAACTCGACATGCTGGCGCAGTCCTTCTTCTGGAAGCGCCCCGAAACGCAGACCGTGATTTTTCGCCCAACCCACATTGTGGGTGCCGTGAACAACGCGCCTTCCAATTACCTCAGGCAACGGGTGGTCCCGACCCTCCTTGGTTACGACCCCATGGTCCAGCTTCTCCATGTGGATGACCTGGTCGGGGCAATCCTGCTGGCCTTGCGAACGCCGACCCGTGGGGTGTTCAATCTGGCGGGGCCACGACCCTCGCCGGTTTCGCACGTCATCGAGCTTGCGGGTCGGGCGCGCCTTCCCCTGCCGCACTTTCTCTTTCGACGCGCACTCGAACGGCTATGGCGCGTCGGCGCGACCGGGTTTCCCTCTCCCGAACTCGAGTTCATTCGCTACGTGTGCATGGTGGACGATAGCCGCGCTCGCGATGAACTCGGCTACCGTCCAGCCCACGATCTCGCAGCGACCGTCCGGGCCATCGATGACTTCGCGTGAAAGACAGCCGCAACATCGTCGCCCGAGCCTGCTCGGCGGCTTGTTCGTCGCAGGCTCGGCGCTGCTCGCCGGGTGCGGCTCATGCCGCGAAGAAGCGGGGCCAACAGAGACTGTCGGCGTGCTGACGGGCGGCGGGGAAGCGCGCTCGGACCTTGCGCCGTCGCCGAATTGGGTACCGTTTATCGACCCCGCGGTTCGCGAGCCGCTCGCGTTGGCGAAGATCGCGCAAACTCAACGGGCACCGGCGCTCCTGGGGCTCGCTGAGAGCGGCCGAGCCGAGCACACCACGGCTCTTTTGGCGCTGGCTTACTCGGAGGACGTCGAGGTGGTGCTCGGCGGTCTTTCGGAGCTCGCTCTCGACCGGCAGCGCACCGACCGAGCCGCGGTTCTGGCGGTGCTCCGCGCCGTGTCCAACCAGCGCCCCTCACGCGGCGAAAGACTCGCGGCCGAGAGCCTCGTCGTGTGCCTCGTGAATCTCCGGAAGCTCATGAGCGATCCGACGGAAGACCCCGGCATTCGGACGGAGGCCGAGAACGCGCTCCGCGGCTTCGAACGCAACGGGTTTGCGAATCGAAGCACCCCCGGCAGCGACCCGACGGCACCGACGGCACCGACGGCGAGCGCCCCGTCCCAGGAGCCCTGAGCGTCACGAACTCATCCCAAAGAATCACCAGCTTTCAAGGGCACGAGTCCTGAGCCCTCGGGGTCACCAAGCGTCCGGACTTTTTGCGAGCTTATGAAGCGCGGCTCGATTACGAGGGAGGATGCAAGCGAGAACGGGAGCCAAGGACAATGACGCGTTACGACTGGTCCATTGAAGAAGCGGTCTCGATCCACGATGCACCGCTGTTCGAGCTGATTGATCGCGCGCGTGGCACGCATACGGTTTCGCACCCGAAAAACGAGGTGCAGCTCTGCACGCTGCTCAGCGTAAAAACGGGTGGATGCCCCGAGGATTGCGCCTATTGCCCGCAGTCCGCGCATCACGATACCGGCCTTGGCAAGGAGGCGATGCTCGACGTCCCCGCAGTCCTCGAAGCGGCCGATCGCGCCCGTGCCGTGGGCTCGACGCGGTTCTGCATGGGGGCGGCCTGGCGCCAGGTGAAGGACGGCCCTGAGTTCGACAAAGTGCTTGAAATGGTCCGCGGCGTGAAGGCGCGCGGCTTGGAAGCTTGCTGCACGCTGGGGATGGTCACCGAGGCGCAAGCGCGCCGCCTGAAAGAGGCCGGCCTCGACGCCTACAACCACAACCTCGATACCTCGCGCGAGAACTACCGGTCGATTATCAAGACCCGCGTTTACGACGACCGCCTCGCGACGCTGCGCGCCGTGCGGAGCGCGGGGATCACCGTGTGCTCCGGCGGGATCATTGGAATGGGCGAGTCCATTCGCGACCGTTGCTCGATGCTCGTGGAGCTCGCGCGCTTTTCACCGCACCCGGAGAGTGTACCCATCAATGCGCTCGTGCGAGTCGAGGGCACCCCACTCGAGGCTTTGCCTCCAATAGACCCTCTCGAGCTTGTGCGGATGATCGCCACCGCGCGCATTCTCATGCCGGCCGCGAAAGTTCGTCTATCGGCGGGGCGGACCGAGCTGCCCCGGGAAGCGCAGTTGTTGTGCCTCTACGCAGGTGCGAACTCGATCTTTTACGGCGACCGGCTTTTGACCACGCCGAATCCTGACGTGAACGAGGACTTGAGCCTCATCGAAGCCGCGGGGCTAGTGGCTGCTGCACCCTTCGCCTGAGGAGACGGCCCCTTCGCCTGAGGCGAGAGCCCCTTCGCCTGAGCTGAGGGCAAGGCTCGCTCCGAGGTTCCGCCACTCGGCGCCGTAGCGTAGAATGCGAAAAGCTCCGAGGCCTTCGACGTCATTCAGCGCCTGAGACGGGTCGATCCCGTTCCGGCCGAGAGCAAAGAGTGCCAGCGCAAGTCCGTTCATGCAGTGACCTGGGACGACCACTTGCGGATCGACGCCGCGTTCTTCCGCGCACCGACGTCGCCAATGGCTTAGTGTTCGCTCGAACGCTCGTCGCTCGGCGAAGTCCGGGGGTGGCGCAACGACAACCGGTTTCGACTCCGGCTCGTCGGCGAGCCCTAGCGTGACCGCATGTTGCCAATCGACGAGGTTCCGAACCGCACGGTCACGTCCGAAACCGCGGCGAAGATCGAGTTCGGAGGTCGGGCGGTGCCGCGCGAGGTCGATGAGCACTTCGTTGCGAACGATCCGAAACGGCGGAACATCGGCGGCTTCGGCGAGGCGCTCACGCGTTTCAACGAGCCGCCGCAGGACCGAACGTCCCACATCATCGAGGTCGCCGTAGCCCTTGATCCGCACGTGCAAAGGCCGCTCGTCGCGGGGTGGCCGAAGGGCTGTGGCGAGTTTGTACTGGCACTCCAGCTCCACCTCGTCGGCCATCCCGCGGTCCATGACCTCGCCCTCGAGAATCGCGTCGAGTGCGAGGAGATGCCGAACGTCCGCCGCCAGGTATTCGAGCTCAGCGGGCAAGAGCGGCCGCTTCGCCCAGTCGTGTTCCTGCAAAGTCTTCGTGAGCTCGATCCCAAGCCGGCTCTGGACCATGCGCTGCAGTCCGGTCGCCTGTTCACCGAGGAACCGCGCGGCCACCGATGTGTCGCGGACGTGGTCGAGCGGAATGTTGGCTTCGGCGAGCATGCGCGCGTCGAAAGTCAGGTCGTGCAGCACCTTCAGCGGGCCGCTTCCCGAGAGGACTGGACCGAGCACGGTCAGGTCCACGGTGAATGGATCGACAATCGCAATCTCGGAGGAATCCCCGTTTTTCCATGCGAATTGTAGCATGCAGAGCTTCGCTCGATAGACGAACAGCCCATCCGCTTCGACATCGACCGCGATGGCTTCGGTGTCGCTGAGCTCCCGCGCGAGCTCGTCGAGTCGTGCTTGCGTCGTCACGAGGCGAACGTCGTTCATCGTCGCCTCGCTCGCCGCCCAAGGGCGCACCCAAGAAGACCGAGTGACAAGAGTCCGTTGAAGCGCAGCCGTGCTGGCTGGGTGGTGCTGCATGCGCAGCCTGGCTCTTCGATGGGCAAGGGATCACACTCGCCGGCGAGACCGCGTCGGGGTGTTGGGTCGCAAGCTGACACGTCCGCGGGCGCGTAACTCTTGCATACGCCCTCCTCGTCATCCGGCGAGAGCGTCCGCAACGAAATCTCGCCGGGCTGGTAGGCGATGTACATCGTGGCGTCCTTGTCTTCGCTATGGGCGAGGCCGAGCATGTGTCCCACCTCATGCGTCACAATCGACTCGACGTCGAACGTGACGTCGGCGTCGCCCGCCGTGAGTGCGACCGTGCCGTTCAGCTCCAAGTCGGCATCGAAGATCGAACCCGAGGCGAGGTCGAAGGTCACCGTCGTCAACGCGAGGGTATTCCCCGCGCCGTCGTACGGCCACGCGTCGTCGTGAACGATGACGATGTTCGCGTTACCGCTCTTCAAGTTGTATTCTTTCTGATCGCAAGCCACGGGTCCGAAGTCCACGATGGCGAGGCCAGGCTTCTCGCCGTTGCCGCAATCTGCCGCCCCCCACGTCGTGGCCGCTGCGTTCATCGCCTTCGAGAGGAGCTCGTAAGGGAGTTGTTTCGAGGCGCGCTCGGCGATCGCATAACCGAAGCAGCCCCCTGGCCAGCGCATGGGGATCCCGCAGTCGTCGGCCTGTGCGGGTGAGCAAACGATGCCGCTCTTGTCCTTTTGGCAAAGCGACGTCTGGCAATAGCCGGAGGCGTCGGGAGCGAACAGGATGAGGATCCCCGACGCGACCAAACTTCCGACACGGGCCCAGCTCAAAGCCATTGGTCAGCGTTTTACCGAGCGAATTGCGCTGAGTGCCTCGGAGACGGGCCTGCCGACGAGCCGCGCGTGGGCCAGGGGCTCGCCGGCACGACGGGCCACCAGAGTGCCTACTTGTGGGCTGGCGCTCAGCCTCTCGACAAGGGGTGCACGGACGTCCGCCACCCGCCGAACGGGGTAATGACCTTGTCCCATGCCGGTGACGACCCACGCGCCATCGATGGCGTGCGTGAGGAAAATAACAGCTTTTTCATCGAGCGAGAGCGTGGCCTCGCCGCTCACTTGCTGGCCGATCCGACCGACCACCCCTCCCAGGGTCCGCACCCAAATCCCTTCGGTGGCGCCCCCGAACACGGATTCGCTGACGTTCAGTTTCGTGAACGTGACGATGCGTCGGCTACCTCCGAGTTCGGCCCACTCACTGCGTTGTTCGACCGACGTCGCGAGCACGACCGCGGTCGATTCGCTCACCAGCTTATCGAGCGTGTACGCGATGGATACCGCTGCTTGCGCCGGAGCAGGCGTCAGCCAAGGCTGAGACAATGGCGTCACAAAGGCTGCCAAGGCCACCGCGAAGGCGCTCCATATTCGCATCCGCGGAATGCTAGCACGCGCCACCATCCTCCGCGGTGCTAGCGCCCCGAGTCCATCGAAGCGACGGGTGACGTGGCCCACGTTCAACCCGCGAGGTGAAAGGACCGGAGCGTGTTGCGCCCGCATAACGGACACTGCCAGGCGACGTCGATTCGATCGCCGTGACCGATGCTGTTCGCCGGCGCGCGTTCAGGGACGCCGCCCGGTCGCCGTGCCCAGCCGCGGAGCACGAGGCGTTGCTCATCGAGCTCGGCTTCAAGGAGCGCCTGACACTCACAAACCGACTGAATTCGATGGGGCTGCGTCATGGCGATACTCCTAGCAGGGGCTTGGGCGCGTGTGAATGTCGTGTGGGAAGAACTTGCAAGGCACGCACTGCGGGACTAGTTTGCAGTGGCTATTCGCGGGAATAGCTCAGTTGGTAGAGCATCAGCTTCCCAAGCTGAGGGTCGCGGGTTCGAATCCCGTTTCCCGCTCCGAATCGGTGGACCATCACCCTCGGGTTGGCCGGAGCAACACGCAAACGTGATGTGCCGGCCGTTTTTTTTGAAGCTGGCGCGCGAACCGCTTTTGAAGCTGGCGCGCGAACCGCTTTTGAAGCTGGCGCGCGAACCGCTTTTGAAGCTGGCGCGCGAACCGCCGTGGGGCGGTGTTGCCTGAAGTGGGGCGACAGCGGCGCCGCCCGCGTTCAGGGGCTCGTGAGTTGGATCGGAGTCTTCGTGGGTGTGTACTGGTTGTCGAGCTCGCCATCGACCACCCGGAGCGCGTCCTTGCCCCAGCTGTAGTCGGAGCCGGTGGTGTTCGCAGTCTTCAAGAGCTCCAGGTAGCTCGGGGTTTTGCCGCTCAAAATTTTCGCGAGGAACCGGCCTTGGGCGGCACCGGAACCGTCGCTCAAGCTCTCGACGCCGTTCGTGATGAGGTCCAGATCCGCCGAGCCGTTGGTCTTGAACGCGTTGTAGTCGCTATTGTAATAATTGAAGGAGATGCAGCTATCGATGAACAGCAACTGGTAGCTTTGCGGAAAATCTTTCTTCGAAAAGTTAGCCGGGTCGAGCGGGCCTTCGCCGATGTAGGAGTGGCCGTTGTAGAGCATGATGTCGCTCGTGCGGATGGCGCGGCGGTAGGGCGCGATGGCCTCTTCGGCACCGAAGAAAAACTGCAGGCGAATGGTGGTGAGCTTCGGGGCCGCCGCGCCAATGCTGACGTTCACCTTCTCCTCAAAGGTGAGCCAACGGTTGGTCAGCCGATGCGCGACTTGGCGCTCGAGGTCTTTTCGTTCGGTGACCGTGAGGCCCGTCGGCCATCCCGTTTCGTAGACATTCCACTCGACGAAATTTCGGAAGGTCAGGTTGGCGACGGTCTTTTGGCCCACTTTGAACGTCGAGAGATCGATCGCGGGTTCGACGGAAACCACGTTCAGTTTAGGCCGGGTCCGGAGGACTTCCTCCATCGTCGCCATGGTCTCCCAGTAGCCTGAATCGTCGGCCTCGTAGTGGGTCTTGCCCTCCTCGACGTGGTCGATCATCCCGGCCAAGAGCGTTGCTGTGAGCGTGCCGGGGGTGACGCCGCCGGCCCAGAGTCGGTCGTACTCGGGGTAGGTTGTCTTGCCGCTCTGCGGGGTGTTCGAGAAGCTGGCGGTCATCGGGACGTAGAGCCGCTCGAGCTCATCGGGCACGACTTGTTGCTCGGTCGCGCCGGCCGCGGTTCGTTGCGCAGCAAGCAGGCTCTGCTCTGCCTTCATCGCCTTTTTGCAGGGCGCGAGCAACGGGTTGAAGACGTACCAAACATCGGTAGACATCTCGCGCTCGTCCGGTCCGTTCAGCGTGCACTCCTTGAGCACTCGCTCGGCCTGGCTCGCATAATCGCCTTGCAAAAGTCCGAGGCTCAACGTGCTTTTGCTGGCCATCGCCTTCGGCATGATGGCGCGGTCGGTGTACCGATAATGCACGCGCAACATGGACGTCGGCGCTCCCGGACGCCGGCCAACGACGCCGACTTTCTCCTTCACGAACGAGGCGGTGTCCACGGCGGCGAGCTCGCGCGACGAGACGGAAACATGCGCGGCAAGCAAAGCCCCGAAGGCCGAGCGCGTTTGAGCACGCACCGCGGCGAGGAGCTGGCTCGGGCTCGCGTTGACCCCGACATAGACATAACCCTCGAAGGTGAGCACACGCTCGCGGGCAGTGATGCTCGTCAGATCATCTTCGTCGTTGGCCACGTCGCTGACGCAACTCGTTTGAAAAGCGCCGATGGCGAAGGCGGCCAATGAAGCGATAAAAACATGGGTGCGACGATTCATAAAGGAGGCGCGTCCAGCTTGGCAACGATGCGAAAAAAAAGCACTTCAACTTGGCGCCGAAGCCGTCAAAGTTGGCGCCGAAACCGTCAAAGTGGCAACGGAACCGCATAGCTTGGCCGCGCGAGAAAACCTACTGACAACGACGAGTGAGCAAGGCTCACGGTGGCGCCGCCTGACAAATTGCACTTTGCGCACCGGCAACACGGTCGGGGCTGGCCGTGACGACCGCCACGGGTGTACGCTGCGACCCTATTTCCTACCGCTGCACTCAAGCCCCCCTCAAGGAATTTCATCATGAGCTTCACACGAACGGTACCGTCTAGCGTTTCCGAGCTGTTGACCTATCTCGTCAAGATTTACGAAGGACGCAGCCATATTCGCAGCGTCTCGGTGAATCCGGCCACGGGGCATCTCGAAGTGGCGCTCGACGGCATGGCGCATTTTGCAGGAAACCCGGACGTCTTCTTGCCGATCAAGCGCGGGAAAATCGCCGATGCACAGGAACGCATCGAGCGCGTGATGAGGGAGGCTCAACTCGGGCACCGTCCGACCGAGACCGATGCGCAAGCTCTCTTTGAGCTTATCGATCCGCTCGGAGCTTGAGCACCGTGTCTTTTCGTTCGTTTTTCACGGCTTGCCTCCTGGTGGGCGGCGCGCACGGTTGCACGTCCGAGGTCGGTGTCGATGAATTCGAGGTCATCGCTCCCGAGCCGACCACGAACTTGAACCGCGATGTGCTTTCGACTTCGCTCGACGTCGATCTCATGGCCGGGCACGCCACCGCAGTGATCTCGGTGGCTGCGTCCACTCGTACGGGAGCCTCGTTTCAGGTCGGAGATCTGCACATCGAGTCGGTGAGCGGG
>CANMZR010000112.1 GCA_947502375.1 Polyangiaceae bacterium | reverse complement strand
GCGCGGCCCAGCGTACGGCGTCGTCCGGAGTGCTCCACGCGAAAGGTTCGCCGAGATGCAGTTCCATCTCTCAGTCGGCTCGGTGCTCGACGGTCCACACGTGATAGACGGTGATCGCGCCTTCGGTGGCGTCGAACGCGAGCCGTGCGCGCGCCGGGAGTCCCTTGGGCAAGGGGACTGCGGCCTCGACCCAACTCCCGCCTTTCGCTTCGAGGGAGAGGACCTGCGGCGCGGCTCCGGCGACTCGGAGCGCGAACTTCACGACCGTGTCGGGTGCCATTCGGACGATGAGGCGCCCGCCGGAACGAGGCATGGCAAGCTCCGCCGAGACGCTCCCACCCAAAGGAACGATGCGTCCCGCGTCGAAGAGGTCACGCCTTGGAAACCGTGGGTCGGCGAGCACGCGGTACTTGACAAATCCGACTTGACCTTGAGGCCATTTTTGCTCGTGCTCGGCTTCACTCGTGAGGTCCGCTTCATCGAGTTCGTCGACGACGTGCTCTTCGTTCCCGAGACTCCGCGGCATGCCCTCGCGGTCGAAGGCGCTCCAGTCGGTGCGGTAGATCGCTTTTTCCGCGCCGCCACAGATGACGTTACCAATGACGGGGATTGCGGTGATGAAGTGACCAAATTGGCTCGGCAGGTCAGCCCACCAGCTCGGATAAATGGCCATCGTGTCGGGACGTTCGGCTTGCGGTATGCGCTCGAGCTGCTCGAGGGTTGCGCCGAGACCGTTCACGCCGGCGCGCGCAAAGGGATAGCGATGAAACCCGCCGAGACCGATGAGATCGATCCCCGGGCGGTCGGCCCCGTAGAGGATAGCGCCTGCGTCACCGACCAGGACCCGGTCGACGCCGAGGCGCTTGAGCAGGTAGCCCGCCATGAGCTGCTGGTCGAAGATGTTGCGGGACGCTCGACCAAAAAACCAGATTTGGTCCCGCATCTGCGGCTCTTCGTGCCGCCAGTAAAGGGCTGCGAGTCCGACGCCGATGAGCGCACGAACTGGCCACGCACGCGACCAAACGCCCACGATTCGGTGGAGACGTTCGGCTTGAGCACGGGAAGGCCCAGCGACAAGGAGCCCGAGCCCCATCGCCGCGAGCAGCAGCAGCCACGCCGCGGCCGGCATCGCGTAGCGCTCGTTCTGCCAACGTGCCTGCATGTTGACGGATATCAATAAGACCCAGGTGACGAGCTGGAACCACAGGAACACGGCGATAGGTCGAAGCCGTGAACTCGCAAGCGGGACCAACGCCAGCGCTGGGATGATGTAGCCCCACGGTTTTGCGTCCGTGAGGTGATGTTCCACAAAGCGCGTCACGAGGTACCGCAACATGTCGACGTAGAAGTTCCAAGACTCCCCCCGACTCATGAAAGGCTGGTAGAAAACGAGCTTCGCTATCGCACCGCTGGCTGCGTATTCGCCCGTGAAAGCCTTGTTCACGAGCGCTTGAATGACGAGCAATGCCACGGGTGGCATCGCGGCGCCGAGCAACATGGTGCAGGCGTCTCGCCACGACCTGACGAAGCCAGAGCGTCGTGCGTGCCATAACCCAAAGAATCCGAAGGCCGCCGCGCAGAGCACCGATTCCGGTCGTGTCGCGACGAGGAGGGCACTCGCGCAGCCGACCCACCAAGCTCGCCGTCGTGCCTGCTGGAAGGTCGCCGCGGACATTTGGCGGCACAGTGCCGCAAGGCAAACGCCCCATAAACCCAGATGCCAAGCGTTCTCCATGCCGCTCCAGAGCGTCCAGTTCAGCGCTCCGAGCGAAAGGACCGTGGGCGGGATGAGGTACTTCAGCCAGGCGTGCTCGCGGTCCCCGACTGGCTGGAGCCGGCGTGCCATCCCGTCGACCAGGTTCCCCGACTGCTGCAGAAATACGAACACGCCGACATGCGCGATGATGGCCGCCCATAAAAGCAGCAAAAGCTCGCGAAATCCTAGCCAATGGCCAAGTGCCAGGACGATCGGGTAGGTCAGGCTCGTGTTGCCGCTCGAATACCCGTTGCCCTCGGTCCACTGAAACGCATAGCCCCGCGCAAAGGACCGCGCGTAGTCCAGGTGGATGAAGACGTCGTCGAGTGGAGCCGACCAGGCACCCTTGGTTTGGGTGAGCAGGTAGCCGTAGAACGCTGACGAAGCGAAAAACGTGCAGGCGACCGCGAACGCGGCGTAAAAAAGGCCATCGTGCTTGACCCAGGCGCGGGCACACCGGTCACGGTGGGTTGCAAAGCTCACGCGGTGCAGCCTAGTCGAAATTCACGTGTCTCGGAGCAATTGACCAGCCCGCGGATGAACGCTACAACTTCGCTTCGGCCCTTTCGGCCGGGAGCGAGAAGCACGGCTGAATGCGTTGGTTTGTCGAGATCACCCGTGTCGGTAAAGGAGACGTCCTCGATGAGCTTTGTGTGGAGGCCGCACATTGGCAAAACGCGCTAAAAAAAGCGCGTGCGCTCCGTCACGAAGGCAATGCACTCGAAGGCAACGGGCTCGAAGGCCTGTCGGTTGAGTTGGTGGCGGATGGCTGCCACGCGCTCGATGGCGCGACGGCCCTGCGGTACCTCGTTTCCAAGGCCCCGGACGAAGAGCCGCTCATCGAGCGCAGTCGACGGGGTGGTGCGGAAGCCCTCGGAGCGGCGAGTTCATCCGTGGTGCGTGCGCCCGTGGGCGAGCGCGGTGCGCGGAGCCCCGTGCCGCGGGCAGCGATCGGGGGCTCGGTGCCGGTCGTCTCGGTGCCGGTTGTCTCGGTGCCGGTTGTCTCGGTGCCGGTTGTCTCGGCGTTGGGGGCAAGCGGCGGGCTGAAGCCGGCGGGCACGGTCGTGGAGCGGCGCCAGGTGACGGCAAAGCTGGAGGTCCGACCTGCTCCGTCGTCGGTCGTCGCGCCAGCCGCAAAGACGGGCTCGCCCTCGGTTGCGCGGCCAGCGGCCCAACTCGACTACGACGAAGCGCCGGTCACCCCGCCGAGCGGCACGCCGACGAATCAGCCTCGCCCGTCTTTGGTCGGTCGCGCGCCGACTGGGCCGACCGCCGCGAGTCCTGCGCCGATGTCCCACACGTTCGAGCTCCTGTCGAGTCGCACGTCGCCCGCTACCGGCCGCATGCTGCTGGCACACCACGAGCGATCCTACGGCTTGCGCGTGGACCTTTCGGTAGGGAGGCTCAAAGCGTTCGCACTTGAACGGCTCGAGGACGTGCGGTCGGAATTGCTCGGGACTCGGACTGGAAATGTCGTCGATATCGCTGTGTTCGCGCAGCCTTTTGAAGGCCGACCGACCGAGGCGCCACTGGCGACCCTGCGCTGGTGTGACTGGATCGAAGCGCCTGTGTACGTCCACGATCCGTTCCCAACGGAGGAGGAGCCGGCCGAGCGACACGCGGCGAACGAGCCGCTCGAGTTTGTTCCCGACGAGCCTCCGCAAAGGCCATTGACGAAGCCCGCCCTCCCGGCACCCGGCGTGCGTTCTCGGCTCGAAGTGGCAGCCGCGGCGCCTCCGGTCGTGGCCCAGCCGAGCGCGCGACCCAAGGTCCTCCCGACGGCGGCGCCGATGAAGGCGACCATGGCCTCGTTCGCCGCTCCTGCGCCGGCCGCACCCGAAGCCGTGGTAGCGGCCGTGTCAAACGCTCCGCTCGAGCCGTCGTCGGTTTCGAGAGCTTCGAGCACGGCCGCCAGGGAAGCTGCAGTGTTGCTCGAAGAGGCGCCGTCGGAAGACGCGTTCCTCACCTCGAAGCGACCACTCGGCTCGCGCCGCTCGCCGCTCGGTGCGCGGATGGCTACCAAAGTCAGCGATGAAAAATCCGCGGTCGGCGGGGTCTCCAAGACCGAGTCGAAAATCGCCTCGCCAGGCTTAGCAAGCTCGTTAGGCCCCGTTGCCGGCTCACGACCTGCTGCGGCGACGCGGGTTGGAGGCGGTGCCGAGCTACCGGTGTCGGGCCTGCGTCTCGACGGCGCCACAAGTGCGTCGAGCGTCGCGGTTCGCGTCGGCGCAACGGCCGCACCCCGCGTTGCGGCACTCGGAAGCTCCCGATCGCTCGTCCACGACTCATCGAATTCGGCCGACGGCCGCTCGGGAGGCAACGTCGTCGCGGCTAGCGCGGGTCCTTTCGAGAGTTCAGCCGGACCCGCACGCCCATCGAGGATGGGGCAGCCGGCTCAGCAGCGCGTGCTCTCGCGCGAAGAAAAAGAAGTCAAGTTCGACGCCGCGCGCGGCCGAGCGGCGACCGTTTCGCCGCCTTCGGTTCGCCCTGGAAAACGCGTCGCCGGTGACGAGCTTTTGACCGATCTCTTCGAGTCGCTTTCGGACCTTCACTTCCAAGCGGATGCCCTCGAAGCCGCTGGGTTTGTCTTGGCGCTCGCGCTTGAAAAACTTCCAAGTCAGGTCGGAATGGTCTCGATGTTCGATCTCGACCGACGTGAGTACGTGGTCGTTCGACAAGAAGGCGGCACGCGTAGCTCCCTGCTGTTGCGCGGTCCCGAACGCGCGCCTTTCGTGGAGGAAGCCATGAGGGCGAACCGGGCGATTGTGACGAACGATACCGACGCGCTGACATCCAAGCTCGACCTTCGCTGGTCCGAAGTCGGAGCCGCTTTGCGGAGCTTTGTTTGCGCACCGGTCGTGGCGGGTGGCCGTACGCTTGGTCTCATCGAGCTGGCAGACCCAAGCGATGGCAGCACGTACGAGCCCGCCGACGGCAACGCACTCACCTACATCGCCAAGCAGTATGCCGAGTTCCTTGAGACCCACGGCATCTTGCTTGACCCCGACGCCATCTTGGCCGCGGCGGAACTCGACCAAGGGCGCTGAGCCTTCCCGGCCCGGACGCTTCTTGACGAACCTCATTTTTCGAGCCTTGCATGTCTTGGTTTCGACGCCTGCGGAACGCTTGGCTCTACTTCGCCGTCGTTCCGGCGGTGTGCCTCGCGGTGCTCCTGCTCGCAGGATTCGCACTCCGCACGACGGTGCAAGTCGAGAAGTCACGCCAGCAAAGCGTGTTCGATGCGACGTGGTCAGTCGCCTCCGAGCGGAGCGACCGTCTCGACAAGATGATCATCGCCCAGGACAACGTCGTCGCTGCGAGCATCGACTTGGCCCGAACCTCGTCGATTGCGGCGCGTTGGTTGCCAACGGCGGCTCGCGAGACCCCGACCGTGCGGGCCGTCGTCGTGGTGGACCTGGCCACCGCGAACTCGGAAGTTCGGGCCTTCATATCGGCCAATCCAGGCCCGGAGGACGATGCCTTCCGTCGCGTGCTCGTCCAAAGGCTGTTACCTCAAATGGAGCTGCACAGTCCGCCTGAGGAGCAACTCCGCCATCTCCATCGTTCGGTCGTTGGAAAAAGCTACCTCCTCAGTTACTGGCAGCACCTGATAGGCGACCGCGCGTTGCTCGTCGTCGTCTGGCACGACGTGTCTCGGCTCGTGCACGAAATCATGCCCCAGCTTTATCGGGAGCTCGACAAGAACAGCCGCATGAACGTGGTCGATGCTCACGGGCACGTGCTTTTCGGACCGCCAATCCGGGTTTCCGGCCCGCTGGTGAGCCTGCCGTTTCCAACGACGCTCTACGAATGGCGCCTTCAGGTGGCGTTGACAAGCGCGGAAGGGCTGGATGAGAAGACTCGTCGCCAACGAATCGTGACGCTCGGAATGGTCGCTCTTGCCGCGCTCATCGTGATCGCGGCGACCATCGCGCTCGTGCGGGCCGCGTCAGAGGAGCGACGGCTCGCTGCGCTGAAGGGCGACTTCGTGGCCAACGTGTCTCACGAGCTGAAGACGCCCCTCGCGGCGGTTCGAATGTTCGGCGAGATGCTGCTGACGGGGCGGGTTGCCAGTGATGAAAAACGCCAAGAATACCTGCAAATTATCGTTGGAGAGAGCGAAAGGCTGACGAGTCTCATCGACAATGTTCTGGACTTTGCGAAGGTCGAGCGCGGCAAGGACGCTTACGACTTTTCCGAGGGCGATCTCGCTACTGTGGCGCGACGAGCTATCGAGAACTTGCGGTACCGGGCGGAGAGTCAGGGCATCGAGCTGGCGGCCGAGCTGAGTCCGGCTCTGTGCATCCACGATGAGCGGGCGCTCGAGCTCGCGACGATGAACTTGCTCGATAACGCCCTCAAGTACGCGCTCGGAACCAAAGTCATTCGCGTTTTCGTCGAGCCGATTGCGGGTGGCGGGGCGCGGCTCTCGGTGAGCGACGACGGTCCTGGCATCGACCGGGAAGATTGCCCGCGCATCTTCGAGCGCTTCGTTCGCGGCAGGGAGGCACGTGAGAAGCGCACCCGCGGAAGCGGCATCGGGCTTGCACTCGTCAAGCACATTGCAGAGAGCCACGGTGGGACGGTCACGGTGGTGTCACGCACGCATGCGGTTGCCGAAACCACCTTCGAGATCCGCATTCCGGCTCGGCCCCCAGGCTACCGTCGCTCTTAGTCCCTCGATTCGTTAGAATCGAGGCGAGAATAACAGCAGGTGGCCGAGTCAATATCAGGGGAAATCGAGGGTATTTCGCGCGCTCGCCAAATAGGGGGCATCTCAAGCGGGAAACAAGAGCCCGTCGCTTCGATGGACTCGGCGCATCCTAAGGACCTCCGACTACTCGATTTCGCCGGAAAGATCTTCACCAAGTACTTTCGGACCACCGGCTTCAACGGGTGTTTTCGCGGGTTCGCTCCTCGGGGCGCTCGGACTTGGCTCCGGCGAACTCGCTTCGCCTTTGGCCGCTGAGCTACTTCCGTTTGCGTCGCCTCGGAGTGCTTCGCCCTCGGCATTCTCAGGCGCCACGGGGGCTTCGGACGGCACCACTTCGCGCTCCGGTGGGTCCGGGAGTTGGATGGTTTCAAGGGCTTTGTCGTAAGCGGCTTTCTGGTTCGCGAACGGGCCGCGCTCACCGGTCGGCAAAAGTTGCAACGACTCGACCTTCAACTCGACCGAGTCGAAGAACTTCCCGTCGCGTTTCGCACTGAAGTGAAGATGCGGCCCTGTCGAGCGGCCGGTCGAGCCCACGTAGCCGACGAGCTGGTGCGTGCCGATAGGGTCCCCTACCTTGATGCCAGCGGCAAACCGAGAAAGATGCGCATAGCCGGTTTGGACGCCGTTCGGATGCTCGATGAGGACGAGGTTTCCACTCGGTCCCTGGGGGCCGATAAGCACTATTTTGCCGCGAAAAGAGGCGTAGACGGGGGTGCCTGTCGGTGCTCCAAAATCGGTCCCGTTGTGGGGCATCACCGTGTGAAGGACGGGGTGCAAGCGCCTGGGGTTGAAGTTTGAGGTGATAGGGGCTCCGGGAACCGGTGAGCGCCACCCGGCATTCGAAGAGTGGCGGCCCTTGTCATCGACGTAGCTTTTCACGGTCTCGCCTTCGAACCAGTAGGCTCGAAGCGGAGGCTTCGCTGGATCCGCCGGCCGATATTCGACCGCCTTCACGCGCTCGTAATCCACGAAGTGACCGAGGGCGGTCCGCTCGACCAGGATCGCCTTGAGGACCCCACCCTCTTCAAAGGCCTCGGTGCTCGTCTGGCCGCTAAAGGCTTCATTCACGGCCTTTGTGAAACCTGGCTCGAGCCCGACGGCTTCGTAGCTCGTCGCGAAATTTTTGCCGATGTAGAACGATGCCGAAAATTCCTCTTCCTTCACCTGCATGTCGAGGCGCTTCGCCTCAAGGAAGCCATGCTCGTTGGCTTTTGCTTGGTAAATTTCGGTCGGGCTGACGATGTACTCGAAGCCGACGAGCGTTTTCGTGCCCCGCTCGAGCGCGACGATGAACCGGTCCTTTCTCCGCGGATGATCGAATTTAAAGACGCCATCCATGGCCTTCAAGACCCGGTAGACTTGGTCCTTTGGAACGTGTTCTTCGTCGAGGGCGCCCGAGAGCGAGCGACGCATCATCTCGCCTTTGACGAGTTGGTGAGTCGCCTTGAGGTCCTCGACTCGCCAAGGTTGCGGAAGCTCCTGCCGAACCCGCTTCGGCGTGGGCTCGGCGTGTTTTTTGGGGGTCTCGCGCACTGGCGGCTCTGGGTTCGAGCCCGCGGAAGCGGCGGCGTTTGCGATGGCGGCACGCTGGTCCTTGACCGGAAAGACCTGGATCAAAAGCGCGAAGACCGACGCTATCGTCGCGAGGCCGAACAAGCCGCCAAAGACCGCAGTAAGTCGCGGCGATAGCGCCGAGGTGCTCGCAGCTCGAGCGAGGATGCGCGGTTCGGGACGCGGGACGGCACGTGTCTCCCCTCGTAGCGGTGGGACCGCTGGGCGGGGAACCGAAGGCGCTGCTGGCGCGGCATCGAGCAAACTCGTCCGCGGCCCGTTCTCGGCTCGGAACGGTTCGTCCTCGTCGAGCTCGGAGCCCGAATCGCCACGCCCCTCCGACACCCTGAGCGTCTACCAGGGTCGCCAATGGACCGCAACCACGCTGCCCGCTCTCCCAAAACACGCGTTTTTGCCACGCGGTCACCATCCCGGGTTACGCTGCTTTCGACATGGCCGTACGTAGGCTCACGCCCGAACAATGCCGTCTGGTGATTGCCCCGGAATCGCTGCACATGCGGACCACCGAGGACGTAGCGCCACTCTCTGGCATCGCTTCTCAACAACGCGCGCTAAGGGCCCTCGAGTTCGGACTCGACATTCGCCAGCCACGCTTTCACGTGGTCGCGGTCGGGGATGCGGGGGGCGGTCGTACCTTCAGTGCTCGCTCGGTCGCCCAGCGCATCGCTTCGACGCGCCCGACGCCCGATGACGTTTTGCTGTTGCCGAACCCGAACAAGCCGAGCCAGCCCACGGTGCTCAGCCTGCCGCCGGGTGAAGGGCGGCCCTTTGCCGAAGCCATGGAGGAAGTGCACGAAGCGCTCGTCGAAGTGCTTCGTCACGTGCCCGAGGGTGAGCGGTTCAAGCATGCTCGATCACGCCTCGAGCGGCGCGCCCGCGAGCGCGAGGCTGAGCTCGAAAGCAGGCTTCAAGAAGTAGGCGAGTCGCTCGGTCTCGATCTCGTTCGTGAAGAAGACGAGGTCAAAGTCACCGCGAAAGAGGGCGAGGAGCCTTCGAGTGACGCTCTCCTTTTGGTCGGCAACGCGGTCGAAGAGTTTGAAGAACAGCTCGTCGAAATCCAGGAGGAAGTCGAGCGCGAGCTGCGGGCCGAACTGAAGCGACTCATGCTTGAAGCGGTTCGGGCGCGTTTTGCTCCGATGGTCGAGCGCTACGCGGCACGCGTTGACATTCACGCATTCCTCACGGAAGTCGAGAAGGTTGTCGGGCGTCAAATTCGAGCGATCATCGACGACACGCATCAGGACGACGCGCCGACGCTGGCGCGCGGAACTGTGGTCCCGACTTTGTTGACCGAGCACGTGCCGGGGAGCGGGGCGCCGGTCGTCGAGGTGGCTTATCCGACGCTTACGGCGCTTTTCGGTCGCGCCCACGTGCCGCCGGACTCGTCCTTCCCACCCGAGCCCGGCTTCGCTGTGGCGGGTGCTCTGCATCGTGCGAACGGCGGATTTCTCATCTTGCCCGCAAGCACGCTTTTGAAAAACGTCCCGGTTTACGAGCAGCTGAAAGCCTGCCTCCTCGCCGGTAAGTTCATCGTTCCCGAAAACGACCCCACCTACTTTCGCGGCACCGTCGAGGAACTCTTATTCCCGGCGATCACGCTCGATGTGAAGGTGGTGCTGGTGGCCAGCCCTGCGCTCTACCAGGAACTTCACGAGCTCGACCCGGAATTTTCCCAGCTCTTCAAAGTGCAGGCGCGCTTTGAGCACCAGATCTCGATCGCCCAAGCGGTGGTCACTTACCCGGCGTTTCTTGCGGCATTTCTGCGTGATCGCGGCTTGCCTCCGATGACCGCAGCGGCCGTTTCGGAGTTGCTCGCCTACGGTTGCCGATTGAACGAAAGCCAGTCCAAGGTTTCGGCGCAAATTGGTCTCGTGGCCGAGGTTGCCAGCGAGGCCGCGTATCGGGCCCGCCGAGCTGGTCTCGAACTCATCGATGCGCCACTCGTCAAAGAGGCGCTCGAGGCTGCGCACTGGCGCGGTCGCTACTTCCAGGATGAGATCCATCGACTGCTCTCCGACGGGACCATCCGAATCGAGATCGACGGAGCGCGGGTCGGGCAGGTCAACGCCATCAGCGTCATGAGCGACGGGCCGTTGTCCTTCGGTAAACCGTGCCGAGTCACGGCGGTCACGTATCCAGGCATCGAGGGACCTATCAACATCGCGCGTGAAGTCGAGATGAGCGGGCCGATTCACTCGAAGGGTGTCCTCATTTTGAAAGGCTTTCTCGCGGCGCGCTTTGCACAGCGGCGCCCACTCATGTTCGGAGCTTCGCTCGTGTTCGAACAGACTTACGAGGCTATCGACGGTGATAGCGCGTCGACCACCGAACTTTACGCGCTGCTCTCGTCGCTTTCGGAGGTTCCCATCCGTCAGCGCTATGCCGTCACCGGTTCGGTGGATCAGCACGGAACGGTTCAGCCCGTCGGGGCGATCAATGAAAAGATCGAATCGTTCTTTGACGTCTGTTCGGCGAAAGGTGGCCTCACCGGGGAGCAAGGCGTGCTCATCCCTTCGCGCAACAGCGAGGGGTTGATGCTGCGCGAAGACGTCGTCGAGGCGGTGCGCCAAGGGACGTTTCACATCCATGCCGTCGATACCGTAGATGAAGGCATCGAGCTCCTCACGGGCGTGCCGGCCGGTTCGCCGGACGGGCAGGGGCATTATCCACCGACCTCGGTGTACGGTCGCGTCGAGGCCCGCTTGAAGTCCTTCCGGCACGTGCTGCGTGGCTATCGTTGAGAGTGCAAAAAGGGCCGAGGAGCCACGCCAAGCGGTGTCCTTATCGCGGCTTGAGAAACAAGGATTTATGAAGCCATTAGCGGTCGCGTTCGTTGGGTTTCTAGCATTCTCGCAATTCGGCTGTGCGCCCCCACCGATGGTGCCAAAGAAGGCTCCGTTGCGGCTCGGCGAACCCGAGATCGACCAGGAACGCGGCGTGGACGTCGGCGTTGCGCGAAAGCTTCTCGAGCGGGCAGAACAGGCCTTGAAAAATGGCGAACTCCCAACCGTCAAACGGCTTTGCGAGCAGGCTCGACCGTTCGGCGATGACGACGTTCGGGAAACGATTCGGAACCTTTTGCAGCGGACGGACGAACGGCTGGCGAAGGACCTCGCGCCTGCAGTTCTCGAACTCGCGAAGTCCGGAGAATGTCAAAAGGCAGCCGAACTCTCAGTGGCCATCGCCGAGGAGCAACGCGGGACAACGGTCGTTCGGTTTCTTCGTTTGGAGGTCTCGAAGCCCGTTCTCTCGTGCCTGCTTGACGCGCTCGCCGTCGATGTCTCCATCGCCCGTGAGCTTGCCGAGACGAGTGCGATCAAAAAAGTCCTGACTTCCGTGGACTTTGAGCAGTGGGACTCGAAGCTCGACGAGGCGATCGTCGGCTCGTTGGTGGCTGGACTGCAGGCGCCCATGGCGGCTCGGAACTGGCTGAAGGTGGAGACGCTGCTCGACGAGATGGTCGGGCGGAAGGAAGCCGGCCCACGCGAGGTCGAGCGTGTGCTCAAGCTTATCCGAGCCGGGGTCACCGAGGACGTCGAGAAGAAAGCGACCACTGGGCTCGGGGTAAAAACCGGTGCGGCGAAGTTGTTGAAAGACATTGACTCGCTCATCGAGGCTGGGCGTTGGACCGAGGCGGATCCGGTGCCCGAGCCGCTCGAACAGCGGCATCGTGAGGCAGCGGCGTGGGCGATCTGCGCGGCTCAGGATTGCGCGTTGATCGCCCCTCAACTCAACTGGTCGTTTGGCGTTCTCGAGCCACGCCCGGTCCTGGACGTGGCGGGTCCGGTGAGCGAAAAAGTCCCTCACGCGCACAAGGTGTGGAAGCTCACGAGTGGTCGCGGGCTCGTCTTGGTAGCCGACCACGATCCAGGTGAACTCGAAGGGATCGCCGCGCGAATTCCGGTCGGTCTCGGGTGGGTGCCAGCGCAAAATCTGTCGCCAGCCGATACCGCGGAGCGGCTCCCGCCGGGTGCGGGAATTGTAGGAACCTGGGTCTGGGGCGGCTTTCGTGGTCCGCTCAAAGAGTGGGAGCTCGGTCAGGTGAAAGGGGCGAAGGGCGACGAATTATCGATTGAACGAGCCTCGGACGGGAAGGTCGTGTCCGCCCGTCGCGGCGAAGTGCACTTCGGGACCCTGCGCGTCGGCACGAAGGTGCTCGCGTTCTGCCAGCAGCCGGCGAAGCTCGAAGCGGCCATGATCGATGAGGTCATTCGCACCTCGTCGTTTGAGCCGACTTTGAAGGTCAGCTGCATCGATGACAAGGGCGCAAGAATAGGGGAGCCCCATCTTGTTTTGCGGGGCTCTTTGCGCACCCAGAGCGGCTGGACTCCCGTCGGCGACTGAACGGCGGGCCCTCCGAGGGCACGGCCAGGTGTCAGGCCGCGGTCGCGC
>CANMZR010000111.1 GCA_947502375.1 Polyangiaceae bacterium | reverse complement strand
TCATCCGGCCACGAGGATCCGCTGATGGCCACCAGCGAGTTCCTATCGAAGCGAGAGCTCACGATTGGCGCCAAGGTCGTGGCGACCAAACCATCCACAGGCGCGATCAACTCAGCAGGCACAACCGACTCGGCAGGCACAATCGATTCCAGGAGCACCCTTGAACAGGCGCCGCTGCTGCGCACGACGGCGGCGCCAGCGAACAGCGCCGTCACACCCGACGCGCGCGTCACCAGCGACGCCGGCACCAGCGCCACCGTATCGCGAATCCCCGCGGCCTCCACGCTGACTCGCCTGCGCCGGTTTGCCGCGCCGATTGTTCTTGTTGCAGTGGCCGCCACCGGTGCGATCGCCATCGGGCTGCGGTCGTGGAGGGATCCCGGCGCGATGAACCAATCGCCTTCGTCAGCGGCTGTCAGTGACGGCAGCGACGGTGCGGCAACAGCAGGTGCCTCCGCGAGCGGCACCGCGACCGATGTGAGCACCAGCGATGGCGCCGCGCCGTCCGGCAGCAGCGACGCTACGAGCCACGCCAAGGCCAGCGCTGAGGACGAGCAGGCCGTCCGCAAGACCGTGGCATCGGCCGTCGCTCCGTACCGCGTCTGCAACACCGACTACCGCAAGCGGACGTCGAGCTACCGCGGCGGAACGCTCCAAATCGCCGTCGTCGTCCGTCCCGATGGCGCCCTCGCCGAGGCCATCGCCGGCGGCATGGGCGATCGCATTTTCGCCGACTGCATCACCGACGCGGTGCGGGCGCTGAAGTTTCGGGCCACCGGTGCCAGGATCGACGTGGTCTATCCGCTGGTGTTCAACGGACCCGTGGACAACCGCAGCGGGAAGCCCGGCACCAAGGCCAACGGCAAGGTCACCATGGACACCGCGAACACGGTCGATCGGAGCGACAACAACAACTACGGAGCGCCTCCGAACGGCTACTCAAAACTCGGCCAGGGCTCCAAGAACAAGAAAGTGTCGAAACCGGTCGCGCCCGAAAAACCTCAGGAACAGTCTCAGGAAAGCCGCGAAAGCACGCAACTTCAGAAGGAAGTCGCGCCCAATTTCAAACAGTAAAACTCAGTTAAATAATCCAATACCTGGGCCGCCTCCACCAATCGAATCGTTGGGTCCTACTGACACCACCAATCCATGCAAGAGGCGTGTCTCAGGTAATATTGTTTCGTTGCGCCTGGCGACGGGAGCGGCGCACTCTCGCGACCGTCGATTTGTTGGCTCGGTTGCGCGCGGCGGATGGCATCGCGAGGCTGCTAGGCACGAGAGAACAACATGGCTTGGTTCCCTTACGTCATCCGCCAGGGCGAGTTCCTGACCCGGCTCGCCAGCCGACTCGGCTTCGACGCTCCCACCGTTTGGAATGACGGTCGCAACGCCGAGCTGCGCAACGTCCGACCCAACCACGACGTGCTTGCGCCTGGCGATGTTCTCCACTGCCCTGCGCCAACGCCGTCGCAGTTGCGGGTATCTGCTCACGGCGAGAACCTCTTCCGCGCGCAGGTGCCGCGGGTCGACGTAACGCTCGTGCTCCAGGATCGCGAGGGGCGACCGCTCGCAAACAAACCCATTGTCGTGCACGGATGCGGAGCTGCAATCGACACCACCAGCTGCGATCACGGAAACGCCGCATTCGGCTGGGGCTGACCTGGCGCGAGTGCGGCGGAGCTTTCGGCACCGTTGCGGAGCTTTCGGCAAGGCATTTGAGACGGCGGTCATGAGCCATGAAGAGAGCAATCGAGGCGTTGCTCTGCAAGCTGGGTTAGCGGGCGTTCGGGTGCGGACCCTTTCCGCTAGCGCGTGTACGGTGGTGACGTGCAGGATCCCAATCAGCGCGGTCTGGAGGCCATCGGGAGCGAAGGTGCCCACGAGGTCGCCATGCGCCAGGTCACACGTACAACAGCCGCTTGGCAGAGGACTCGTCGTGCATGGGTATCTGTGGTGTTCGCTTTATGTGCGTGCGGCCCGAAGGCACCGTCGGTCGTGACTGCGAACGAGCACCGCTCGGACGGCACGGAGCCATTGGACAAAAAAGACCAGGCCACGCCGCCACCGACCGTTCAAACCGCCTCGCTCCCGTCCTCTCAGCGCCCTCCTGTCGAGGAAATCTCGGCGCCGGACGAAGCGGCTGCGGTTCGTGAAGCGTGCGCCCGCATCTTGCCGACGGCGGACTCGAAGTCGCCGGTCGTCGTGCTGCTGCGTTCGTCCGGGAGTCCGCTCACCGTGGCACTCGAACAACGTCTAAGGTTGGCCCTCCTCGCCGATCCGCGGGTGACGCTAGCCCATGCCAGCCGGACTCATGGCGCGCCCGTCGCCGATGCCAGTACGCCTGGCGGGCACGTGAACACGGTCGAGTTCAGCGTTCGTCCGCGCCCGCACGTCGTCGTGGGCACGGGCATTGGCAAAGATGGTTTGTTTCTATGGGGGAGCGATCCGGGACCCGAAGGTCTTGGCGGCTCTGCCTCGGAGCTTCGCTGGAACATTCAGCTGAGCGTGCCTTTGGCGACTCCGTAGACACGACCGCGTGGCCTGGGCACGCAGAGCCTGAACCTGGCCTGAACTTGGCCGAAGCCGATGGGTGCTCGGACGAGACAAACCGGGTAAATGCGGCCGCTCGGCACCGGTAGAGCTTTCCGATCGAGCGGCCGCTGAACTAATCTCGAACACCATGAGAGCGCGACACGTTGCCTTTTTCTTCCTTGGTGCGGCCGCTTGCGCCGAAGTGCCGGGCTCCCCGATTGAAGAGGTCGGCACCGTGGAATTCGCGCTCACGGTGGACCAAGCAGCCACGGCGGGCTGCTCGACAAAAAGCGTCGAGGGATTGAGCAAGCAAGTCGTCGCACAGGCAGACTGCCTCGCCCCCGGCTCCTTCAAGGAAGTTCCAAAGCGCCCCAACATGACCTATGGGAGCGCGGTCCTCGCTTACATGGAAGCGCCCGCCCGCGATGCGCTTCTCAAAGTCGTGGATGCCAATAAAAACACTGGGATCACGATCAATTCGATGTTGCGAAGCGTGGCGCAGCAATACCTGCTTTACCGCTGGTACGTGAACGGCCAGTGCTCGATTGGCCTCGCTGCGAAACCGGGCACCTCGAACCACGAGACCGGCCTTGCTATCGACGTGCAGAACTACGACGTCTGGAAGCCCCTCCTTTCCGGCAACGGCTTCAGCTGGTTCGGTGCGGGCGATCCCGTGCATTTTGACTTCAACGGAGCCGGAGCTGTGAGTCAGGCGACGGTCGGCGTGAAAGCCTTTCAGCAACTATGGAATCTGAACCACGCGGACGACCTTATCGCGGAGGACGGCGCGTATGGTCCGCAGACCGAAGCGCGGCTGAAACAATCTCCCGCGGAGGGTTTCGCAATCGGACCCAAGCCCCTCTGCGGCATGACCGGAGCCGGCGGCGCGGGAGGAACGGGCGGCATGGGCGGAGCCGGTGGTGATAGCTCGTTGAACCTGCCGGCGTCGCTCGGAGCGTCGTTCTCCGATGCGACCGACAGGTTCGTAGACGGTCCATCCAAGGACGTGTTCGACCTACAGGAAGGTCGGAGCTACGACCTCGTCGTCAGCGTGACCAACACCGGTGACTCGCCCATCGATTCGCTCGACGTCGAAGTGACCCTCCCCGCATCCCTCCTGAGCAATGGCAGCAAAAAAGCTACCGTAACTGTCGCTGCCCTCGCCCCAGGCAAGCTTAAAACAGCTTCGCTAAAGGTCGATGCGGTCGCCTACTCGGTGCTGGACGTTGCGCCCCAAGAGATTGCCCTCGTCACTCCGACCGCGAGTGCCACCTTGAAGGTCGATGTCTACAGCGAGCGGCGCTGGGAGTTCGACGGTGAGCGTCTCGAAGGCTGGACGTCGCCTCAACTGCTCGCCGTCACGAGCACGAGCGAGATGGGCGCAACGGCGACGGATGGCGAGCTCGTCCTCAGCGGGTCGGCCCCGGACCTGGTCGCTGCGTCGCCGCCGCTCGACATCTCGACGACCGGCCTGGGTGCGCTCACCCTGCTCGCGCGGCGTTCCGGTGACTCGGAAGGCACAGCGATCCTCTACCTCGACGAAACGGCCATCGAGCTTGCTCTTCCAGCCGATGGCGACCTTCACGAAGTGACGATCCCCGAGGCTCAACTGCCGGCAAAAGTGACGCTCGTTCGCTTTGTTCCCTTCGCTGGCGGCACAGCAAAAAGCACGAACGCCGCGATCGCGCACTTGCGCATCGGCGATCCACCTGGCGTCCCCGGAGCTGGCACTGGCGCTGGCTGCGGCTGCATGCTCGGACCGAATCCAACCGACCGAGCGGCCTTGGCCCTGCTGCCGCTTGGAGCCGCGCTCGCGCTCTGGCGTCGGCGCCGCGTTACGGCCTGAAGACCTTCGTGAGTTCACGGATGGTCACGTAAACCGCCGGGCCGCGATCCTTCGAGTAAAGATGGGCGTCCACCTCATCGAGCGCGGTGTCGATGCGCGTCATGTACTCCGAAGAGAAGTTCGGAGGGTGCCACCCAACCTGATAAACGGTGGGCTTTCCGAGCGCTCCCCCATCGTGATTCATACGGTAAATCGCTAGCATTTGCTCGGCGGTCACGTAATCGACGAGGACGCCATTGTCCGGTACTTCAAGGATCGGTAGGGAGCTTGGCAACGCCGCCTTGGCGGGATCGGCCGCGCTTGGAAAGTAGGGCTGCGTCGTCTCGGTGATGCCCTGCCAATGCGCCGAGGTCCAATCCCAAAGGCCGTAACCTTTCCAGGATGCTAGATACGAAAACGGGACCGCCGAGCTATCGACTGCAAACCCCGTCGCGACGAGCGCGCGCAGCACCTTCGCGTCCGCGGTCCAGCCACCGGCGCGAAAAGAGGTCGGCGAGCCGAGGCCATGCGTCGCGTACAGCGCCTTCGCCGCCTCGAGGAGGGTCGTCAACTCGAGCTCGGTGTACGCCGCGAGAATGGTCGTGTAGCCCGACCCGTCGTCTTTGTAAAAAGTCTCCTTCGTGCGGCATGGCACGCCGGTCGTTTTTACAAAGTGACACCAGCCGTGGATATGGACGCCAAGCTCGTCTCCGTAGCTGTCCCGCTGAGTCTTTATCCAGGTCTCGATAGCGAGCTTGCGCGCCGGCGTTACTTGCGGATCGGTGTAATGATACGGCGCGAAGAACTGCGTCACCCGAAGCTCGGGATGGTGCTGCCGAACTCCGTCCATGCGGGCAAGGTACGCATCGCTCATCCGCGTGTCGTCCCAGTCCGTGGAGACGACGACGTAGAGCGCCGCCGAGCGCTGAAAGGTCGCGAGCCCGAGCGTGCGTTTCTTGTCTTTCGAAAGCACCAGCAGCCGATGCTTCGCAGTCCCAAGCGCCGTCACATCGAGCGCGATCGCAAACGCGCCGTCCGCTCCGCGCGTCACCGCCTTGCCAACCCCCTTCACCGAATCGAGGCTCACCCACGCGCTCGTGAATGACTTCGGCAGCGTGAAGCGAGCACGAACCTCGGTTGCGCCCGTCGTCAGCCCGTCCGCTGCGAGGAGCCACTCCCGTTCGAGTGTGACAGCGGCCAGATTTTCATTGGACTCCTCAACGACCGAGTCGACATCGGTCTCGGCTCCGCAGCCAGCCAGGCCCACTTGCCCGAAGCAGAGAGCGAGCCCGCATAACCCACGACGCGCATCGAGCATGCTCACGATCTTCCACAATTCCTGAGAAAAGTCGATGGTAATGGCGCAATCCCCTGCTGCATGCGCGGGTCAGTCGAGCTTCGGTTCGACACCGAGTTCGCGCAGCAAGTGGTCCGCGCCATCCACCTTGTCCATGATCCAGAGCGGGTAGCGCACATCGACGTGAATCGACCGGGTGATCGGCGGCATGAACAACCAGTCCGAGACCACCGCCTCGTAATTGCCGTCGAAGACCAGCCCGACAAGCTCACCTTTTGCGTTCATCGTCGGCGAACCCGAGTTGCCACCGGTGATGTCGAGGTCGGCCAGAAAATCAACGGGCACTTCACCGAGCGCCGGATCCACGTAAGGACCAAAGGGTCCCTTCTTGGCGGCCTCGATGAGCCCTGACGGCGCATCGAAAGGCTCAACCTTTGTGTTCTTGGCCACCATCTCGGAGAGCTTGGTGAAGGGATGATTGACCGGCGCCCCCACCTTCGGAGCGTAACCCCGTACGGTTCCGTAAGTGATGCGCAAGGTCGAGTTCGCATCGGGCGCGAGCACGCCGCCAGCCTTGGCTCGGAGAGCCGTCACGTAGGTGATCCGCGACTTCAGCGTGTCGCCGATGTAAGCCTCCCCGTTGTCTTCGATCCCCTGCAATTTACCGCGCATTGTGAGCGCGATTGAAATGAAGGGGTCACTCGCTTTCTTGAGTTCCTCGAGCTTTGCGGTCTCAAAAAGCGCCACGCGCACGTCCGCGCCCTCGAGCTTGGTCTTGGCAAACATCGCCGAAAGTGCCTTGTCGATGGCTTCGGGCGTCGCGTCGCCTTTGGGCACGAACAGCGCGAGCAAGTCCTTCGGGCGCCTCTCGACCGGCAGCGCCGCCGCCCGAACGAGTGCGAGTTTCAACTTCTCGTGCTCGAGCCTACGCGCGTAACTCTGCTGGGCCTGTCGCTGCCCCTGGGCAATCCGCTTCCAATTCCGCTCCTGGAAACTGGGATCGCGCTCGGCATCCACCTTCGGACGCTCCAGCGCCATGTGCACAATGGCATCCGCGCCCGTGAGCAACGTGGACATGGCGAAGATCTCGCTGATGGCGGCTTCTTCATCGCGGTGTGCGCGGTACGTCGCATGCTTGCCAGCGAGATCGTCGAGGGAGGCTCCTACCGGTCCCTGTTCCGGGTGTTCGCTCGCCCACTTTCGAAGCTCGGACTCGAGTGTTTTTTTTCTTTCCGCGAGCCCGTCCTTCACGAGTCCATCGAGCTGCCCTCTCGTGTTTGTCAGCGCGTTCGATAAGCCGCGCCAGAGCGCACGCCCTTTGGTGCCGAGCTCCTTGTCTTCCTTGGCGAGCCGATCGAGGAGCGCGATGTATTCCTCGCAGAAGCGAATGCGTCGGGGGTAAAACCAGTCCACCGCTTCGGCCACTTCATTGGAGGTCTTCAACCGCGACGTGCGCCCGGGATACCCGGCGACGAACACGAGATCGGTCGGTGCCAGCGGTTCCTTCGCCACGGTGAGATGGTGCTTCGGCTTGTACGGGATGTTTTTTGCGTCAAAATCAGCGGGTTTTTGCCCCTCGCCTACGTACGCGCGGAAAAACGCGAAGTCTCCGGCGTGCCGCGGCCAGCGCCAGTTGTCGACTTCACCGCCGTAATTTCCAATGCCTTCAGCGGGTGCGTAGACGAGCCGAATGTCACGCAATTCGAGCTGCTGAATCAGCATGTAAGTCTCGCCATCAAAGAAGCTCTGCACCGTGCAGCGGAGTTCAGGACGGCCTTTTTCGCAGGCCGCGACGAGATTTTTTTGACGCTGTTCGATGAGGTCGAAGCGTTTCTTGGGTTCGATGATCGAGTCGATGTCGCCACGCACGTCCTTGGTCACGTCGCGCGTCTCACGGGTCACGAACACGCGCGCCGCAGGTCCGTTGCTCGGCTCGTCAAGGCGGGTCTTTGCGAGAAAACCGTCATGAAGCCGATCATGACCCGGGCTCGAATTGAACTGCAGTGCGGCGGTTGCGCAGTGGTGATTTGTCACAATCAGCCCGTCGTCGGAGACGAACGATCCGGTGCAGCCGCCGAGCCAAACAATGGCGCCGAGCGGGAACGCGAGCGTGTCACCGAGGACCTGCGGATCGAGTTGCATCCCTAGCTCACGCAAGGTGACGACATGTTGAGCGAGTTGGTCGGGCGTCCACATTCCGCCTGGATTCTGAAAGTGACGGCGCGCCTCGAGCTGAGGATCCAGAACCGGCGGCAGAGCGTCCGCACTCGTCTCCACCTTGCTCGGATCGTGTGCCGGATCGAACTCGAGAACCCGCGGCGCGCAGGCCGAAAGAAGGAGAAAAAGCGAGATCCCGTCGACTGTTCGCATCGTCGCTAGGGAGTAGCATGAATGGGCTTCGGTAGGCCTCCGGCGACGCGCCAGCCCCACCTCGTCCCGCAGCTCGAGCTTTCGTTCACCGCGTGAGCCGCGGCGGCACTCTGCTTCGAGCAGCCCCGGCTTCGCGGGGGCAGGCTCTGCACCTGGCTGACGCCACCGTTTTCTGCGACGGGGATGGCCCAGCCCCATTGAGTATGAATTGAGGAGTCAGGTCGCAGCGGCCACTGCAAAGTCAGACGTCCGCTGGATGGGGTGAGCTTCGCGTTCCAACTACTTTGGATATTTTTATTTTGAGCGCCGCATCCTGATTCGTCCATCCGCAAGCAATCGCCTCCCAGAAAGCTTGTCGATGTTCCCGTGTTCCGGCAGTCGGACCCTCAGTCGAACGTGTCGCACTGCTTACTGTGTGATCAACCTGTCTACGTTTCGATGTATTCATTGTCACCCCTTGCTGTTGAGGTGTTGCGACGGCCCATTGAATTCACCGATAGCCTAGGCATTGGCGAACAGGAGGCTATAAGCTCTCATGGAAGCGACGAAATCGTCAGGGTTTCCTCAGAGCCAGCCAGGAATGCCCTCTCGTTGCGGTAGACTTCGCTTGCCCCGCGAAACAAGACGAGCCGGTGGGCACCGGGAACGATGGGCACCGCGACGATCGGCGAGGTACCGAGCAACGCACCGTCGAGCTCGATTCGACTGCACGCGGGGATGCAGGTGACCGACAGCCGAGCAGCCTGCTTCGTAAGCGCTACGACTGTTTCTGGCGAAAGCGGACGGGAAGCCGTGGTTTCTGACCGCGCCGCTACAGGCGCGGGAATCGAAGGTGGCGATGACGGAGCGAGCGGTGTTCCTTCGTCTTCGCGAAGTCCGAGCCAAGCGAGAAGCCCCACGCCGGCGCACACGCCGACGGTAAGCGGCAACCACAGCTTGGCGCGCGCTAACATTGCTTTTTGTTTCTTCGTCCCCTTCGATAATATCTCCGGATCTGCTGCCGGGGCGTCTCCGTGAGCGCGCTTGGCAGCAAACAGTGGCGCTCCGTACACAGTTACGTCATCAAAAAAATCCGGCGACGACGCAAAGGGAGCGCGAGCGGACTGGGAGCTTATTCCGACCGCCGCATTCTTGAGCCCTTGCCATAGCTCACCTGCGCTCGCGTACCTATCGGTGGGCCGCACGGCCAGAGCCTTGATGAACACGGCTTCCACTTCGTCGGGAGTCTGAACGCCGAATCGGCGTGGGGTAGGCCGGCGTTGCGTGTCGAGGCAAGCGCCCATGATTTGAGACATCTCGCGCGCGTCGAGCGGCTGCGCGCCGGTGAGCAACTCGACGCAAACGAGTGCGAACGAGAAAACGTCGCTCCACGGTCCGGTCGCGCCAAACTCTGCCAACCATTGTTCGGGCGCAGCGTAATGCGGTGTGAGTATTCCGCGCTCGTTGGGGCCCCGCGCGGTCTTGGCGACGCCGGCCCCCCAGACCTCGCGCATAACCTTCGCGATTCCGAAGTCGAGCAGCTTCGCGGTCGGTTTACCCATCACCTCAGTGAGGATGACGTTCGCCGGCTTCACGTCACAGTGCGCGATGCCACAATCATGCACTGCTGCAAGTCCCATCGCCACCGGATCGAGCAGCTCGATGACTTGGGGTAGCGACAGGGGCCGTTTCTTATCTCTGCGCATACAATTCAACAAGCGCTCGAGAGATTGACCCTCGAGCCACTCGAGCACAAGATACGGCACCTCGCGACCTTGGGTCGTCACCGTGCCCGTCTCGAGAGCGCGAACGATGCCCGCATGCAGGTTGGAGAGCTCGAAAAGGAGCCTACCCTCCAAGCGAAAGCGCTCCAGGAACTCAGCGCGCTGTGATTGCGACAGCTCCTCTGGGATCCGCAAACACTTGATCGCTACGGGCCGATCGAAGCCGAGATGATGAGCGCGATACACGATTCCGAAACCGCCTTCGCCAATTGGCTCCGCCACCTCGAAACGATTGGCAAGTATGGTCCCGCACAGGCCGAACTCGTCGTCGATCGGTGGCGACACTAAGCTAGGATCCGTAGTAGGAGTCGTAGTGTTCATCATCGTGCTCGCCGCTGGAACGTAGTAAACTCAATTAAAGTTCTTATAAAAGTTCGGTGCTAGAGCGGGAGCGCAAACAGCTCAAAACGTCGAGCCGGTTGTCTCATATGAGGGATTAGAGACGTTCGGCGCCGGAGCGGGAGCAGGTTCCGGAGCGGGAGCAAACGCTTTTACTGCGTTTTTGACTGACCCATCGCCCTTGCCTCGCCGGTGGAATATGGTGCCAACATCCTCATCAGCACGTCGAAGACGCATTACGTCCATAGCAGCGAATTCGACAGAATAATCGTGGGGTCCGTCGGCGATGCCGCGGCGAGGCGTGCACTTTAAATCACGATACGCGCCATTATAATACCCCCGTATGCAATTATCCGCGGGCCGACCCTTTACCGTGAGACGGAGCACCGCGGACGTCTCGCTGGCCGAAAGAATTTCGAGCGGTCCGGATAAGCCAATGCCGTCGATGGTGAAATCCGCGAAATGGTCAGACACTTCGAGTCGAGTCGCCGGCACGCCAGCGACGGCGAGCTTTAGAAGTGCCTCGGTCCGCGACTCCGCCGACACGGCCTGCCAATTGCCGTGGAGGTAGCGCTGCGCTGCGGCGACGTCTGGATGCACGGGTGCCTTGCACTCCGCCATAGCGTCGATCGAGGTCGCGAGGAGGAGACAGTCTTTCAGGGGGACCGGAAGCAACTGCTTCGCGCAGTTCTCACTGTAGCGCTTCGCGAGTATGAATTTTTTGCCAAAGCTTTTGACCGGAGCGTCGGGCGCGGCAGTGAGTTGCTCGGCGTGGGCGATGATCGCTCTGCAATCGTCGCCCGTCGCCATCGGGCTCGTGAGCCACGCCGCCGTTTCCTCTCCAAGGAGCTGAACGAGGTCCGCGTGCGCCGGATCGCGAGCCTCGGAGAGCGCCGCAATCACCCGCTCGACTTGCGGCGCATCTTTTGTTTGGGATGCTGCTTCCTGAAGAAAGTTTTGCTCATCTTCGGACAAATCAGCTCGCAAGGTGATGGCAACGACCGGCCCTTTTCTACGGACGCGTGCTGATCGGAGCGCTCGCAGCCAGGCGTCGAACACGGCCGCGGGCGCCGGGTGCCGGCCGTCGCGAATGATCTTGCTAAGTTCGAGTTCGTTCAGATTGACGGTCCCGATCATTTCGGAAAATATTTGCTGCACCGCCGCTTGCACCACAATGGCGGCAGCATCGTCCTTCGCAAAAAGCACAAACTCGAAACGAACGCGATGGTCCACCGCCGGCGCATCCCAACCGACCGCGTAGGAGCGCAGCTTGACGGCAAGGTTCTCTCGCCCGTCACCGTCCCGGGGTCTGTAGCATCCGCGAATGAACTCGACTTGCTTGTCATGCGGCGCCGGGATTGTGCATGCGAAGCTGAGGTCGATGCCCGCGGGTTGCCGTTCGAGCCAAAGCGAGTTCGTGGTCCCGACAACCTGGAGAAGTTGCTCGATGTCAGGATTTTTGGGTTGCGCCTGAATCGCTCGCAACAATGACTGGAGATGCGCGACGCGACCGGCGTACCATGTTGCGTCGCTGAGAAATCCGCCCCATGCAGTCTCCGGGCAGCTCCGCGCGGAGCAGCGCAACGTTATCCCTTCGTAAGTCCCCTCGTAGGTGGGAGCCCACGTGGGTGTGTGTTCGGTGTCGAGTGGGATGGCGACGGCGCGATTGATGGCCGTGCCATCACGCCAGCTCAGTTCGGTGAAACGTCGATCGCCGAGCGAATCGGCGACCGCTCGCCCGCAGCGCAACAGTGGCGCGATCTCCGTCGGGCGCGCAAGTTGTGACAGGTCGAAACCCAATGCTACACCGTAACCGCGTCCAGCCGATTCTTCGAGCGCCCGCGCGAAATCGACGCCGCCGCAAGCCTGAGCGGCCCAGCGGGAAACAAGCCTTTGACGCGACAGCGGGCGAAGTCCCCAGTTGTCCGCGTGCGGTGCGGCCGCTGCCACGAGAAAGATGCCAGGCGGGAGCGACCGGCTGTCGAGTGCATTGGGTGCACCTCGGCGCGATACGAGCCAGACGCCTGTCACTACTACGAGAATGACCGTGAGTGTGAGCGTGAAGCCTCCCCAAAACGATCTCGACAGTTTCCACTCGCCACGGTCCACGCGCGATATGAACGTTTGTATGTACGCCCAGTAACTTCGGGATTTCGGATATCGCTGGATGCGGTGCAGAGGTGGTGGAGGTATGCGCGGGCCAGCAGTCGGTGGCAGTGGCGGTGGCGGTGGCGGTGACCTGGGAAGACCAAAACAGAGTGCACCAGCTTGCTGAGTAGGCAGTGGCGGTGGCGGTGATAGTGACGGTGACAGTGGCGGTGGCGATGACAATG
>CANMZR010000110.1 GCA_947502375.1 Polyangiaceae bacterium | reverse complement strand
GACGAGGTTGCTTCCGACGAGGTTGCTTCCGACAAGGTTGCTTCCGACCATGCCCGGCTGAACCCGCGCCGAGCGTCCGAGGCTCCCTCGCGTTTTTTGCGGTTTGCGTTTCTTAGCGTCTGGATGTTTGCGCTTCCGGCAGCGCTAGCAGGCCTTGTCATGAAGCTGCTCGAGCCCGATCGCGAGGAGTTCGACGTCGGCATGGTTCGCTCCTTCGTCGGTGAACAACAGGTCCCGGCGACCATCCTGTGCTTCACGGTGTTTGCCATGTTGATTTGGCGGCTCCGTTACCGGCTCCCCTTCGCCGCAGAATCCGGGATGATAAGCCGGCGGGACTTGCCCGCTCGGGTACGGGGGCGCTTCGAACAGGCGAGCCTTCTCATCGATGAGGCCCGCCACATTCTCAAGGCGACGGTCGGCGCCAAGCGTGGCCTGACGGCGGCCGAACGGTCGAGCGTCGAGGACGCCCTCACTTCCCTCGAGCGGGTCATCTTGGCACTCGACTTCGACGAAACAGCGTTTCTCGTCGCGCACGAGGCGGCCCACGAGCTCGTCGTGATGCACCTTCGCCGTTGGCGCAAGAGCGAGCTTCGGGAGTACACGGAGTCGATCGGTTTTGCGGTGGCCGTCGCGCTCGTGCTGCGCTTCTTCGTCATTGAAGCCTTCAAAATACCAACCGGCTCGATGATCCCATCGCTGATGATCGGCGATCATATATTTGTCGCCAAGCTCGCCTACGGTCCGCTTCTGCCTCGCAGTGACTCGAGGCTTTTTACGCGCCTGCCGCCGAAGCGGGCGGATGTGATGGTGTTCAAGTTTCCCGAGAACAAAGCGCAGGACTTCATCAAGCGCACCGCTGCCGTGCCAGGCGACACCCTCGAAGTGCTCGATGGCCGACCCATCATCAACGGGTTGCTCCTGCCGCACTGTTACGTAGGGAAGCTCGAAATAGCGGCGGGCCTTCGCGGGCACCTCTACGTTGAATACAATGGTGACGCGTCGTATTTAACGATGTTCAACGAAAAACAAGAGGAAACGCGTTGCGATCAAGACCTCGATTGTGCTGGCGGGCAACAGTGCCGTGCTCACACTTGCGGCCTGCTCCAGGGGCCCTATCACGTCGTTCCCGGCGAGGTTTGGGTCCTCGGTGACAACCGTGACAACAGCCATGATTCGCGCGCCTGGAACGCTGGGACTGGTGCCGGAGTCCCCTTCGAGAATATCAAAGGCCGGGCGACGTATGTCTGGTGGAGCTGGGATCCGCGACGGGGCCTCGGGCTCGACCGCCTTGGCGTCAACGTGATGGGTGCGCCCAAATTACCCGACGGTGCACGTGCGCTCGAGCCGGTCCTTCAGAGCTGCCTGAAGGCTCGGCCTTCGCTCGCCGAATCGACGCCACCAGTCCCGCTTTGAGCCTGCGCTAGGGTCTCCAAAACGGTCTCCGAAACGGTCCCGAGTTGGCTCGTTGCCGACCGGTTCAGCCGGTCAAGATCCCGGTTTCCCGGCCGGCTTCGGTGAACGCCTCGATGGCTCGGGTCACGTCGTCGGTCGTGTGCGCGGCGCTCAGTTGCACGCGCACTCGAGCGGCGTCGCGCGGCACGACCGGAAACGAAAAACCGACCACGTAGATGCCCCGTTCAAGCAGCCGCTCCGCAAGCTCGGTCGCCTTTCGCGCGTCCCCGAGCATCACCGGCACGATTGGGTGTAGCCCCTCTTTGATGTCAAAGCCGGCCCGCACGATCCCTTCGCGGAACTGCGCCGCGTTCGCCATCACCCGTTTGCGAGGCCCTTCGTCCTGGTCGAGCAACTCAAATACCGCGAGCGAAGCGCCGACGATCGGCGGCGGCAAGCTGTTGCTAAAAAGGTATGGGCGCGAACGCTGGCGCAGCAACTCCACGAGGTCCCGGCGCCCGGTCGTGAAGCCGCCGCTACCGCCACCGAGTGCTTTTCCAAGGGTCGAGGTAAAAATGTCCACGCGTTCGAGTACGCCCGCGTGCTCGGCGCTGCCGCGGCCGGTGGGTCCGATGAAACCCGTGGCGTGGGAGTCATCCACCATGACCAGCGCCTCGTAGGTCTCGGCAAGCTCGCAGATTGCGGCCAGGTTCGCGAGGGTGCCGTCCATCGAGAAGACGCCATCGGTCGCAATCATTCGCAAGCGTTTTCCTTGGGTCGCGCGAAGTGCGGCTTCGAGCGCTGCCATGTCTCCGTTTGGGTAACGGTGGCGCTCGGCCTTGCAGAGTCGGATGCCGTCGATGATCGATGCATGATTGAGCGAATCGCTGATGATCGCGTCCGCTTCATCGAGGAGCGTCTCGAAGAGCCCACCGTTTGCGTCGAAGCACGAACCGTAGAGAATCGTGTCATCTGTTCCAAAGTAGCGGCTGACGGCTGTCTCGAGCTCCTTGTGTCGATCCTGGGTTCCGCAAATAAACCGGACACTGGACATGCCGAACCCGTGGGTGTCGAGGGCCCGGCGCGCCCCGTCGATGACTGCCGGATGCGAGGCGAGTCCGAGGTAATTGTTCGAGCAGAAGTTCAAGACTTCACGGCCCTGGGTGACGATGGTCGCGCTCTGCCGGCTCGTGATGACGCGCTCCCCTTTGAAAAGGCCGGCACGACGAATCTCCTCAAGAACGGCGGAAAAGTGAGCGCGCGCTTGGTCGAACATCCCGGGCATCTACCCTCGATCGCCGGCCACGTCGACGAGCGAACTGCAAATTGGGTTGCCCGCCCGCATCATTCTGTTATTCTCTGCGCTCTCTAGCGGGCCGGCCCAGCAAATTCATTGTTGAAGCTAGGCCCTACACCAAGGAGTCTAGCCTATGCGTTCAAGTATCCAATTGGCGGCGATGGTATCGCTCGCGGTTTTTGCAGGTAGTGCCGTCGCTGTCGCGGCAGATCATACGGACGGTTCGGAAGTCAAGAAGGACTCGTCGACCGACATCAACGACGTTTTCGCATTCACGAAGGACAAAAAACTCGTTGTTGCGATGTCAGTCGGTGGTGTTACCGCCCCGGCCGCTCTGAGCAACGCGGCGGTTTACACGTTTCATATCGACCGGCATGCGGCCCCCCTTGCGCCCGCAGCCATGGGCAAGTCAAACACGTTGAGCTGCAAATTCGCGAGTGCGACTTCGGCCGAGTGCTGGGCCGTCGACTCGACGGGCAAGACGGTGGACTATGTGAAGGGCGACCCGTCCACGGCGATGACGAGCGCGAGCGGCAAGCTCAAGATCCATACGGGCCTGCATCAAGACCCGTTCTTCTTCTTCCTCGTCGGCTTGAACAAAGCGATCGAGACCGTTCAGGGCGCCGCGGCTGGTTTGATGGCCTACCCATCCGGTTGCCCGAAGCTTAACCAAGCGACCGTGGAGACGTTGCAGGGCCAGTTGACGGGAACGGCCGTGAACAATTTCGCGGCGCTCAACCAGCAGATCATCGTGGCGGAACTCGATCCGGCTTTCGGCGGTGCGGGCGACTACGTGGCGGTCTGGGGCAGCACCAACAAAATCGGCAACTGAAAGAAAACGACCATGAACAATAAAATGAAGCTCACTGCTGCTGGCGTTCTCTCAGTCGGTTCCTTGCTCGCCGCTTGCAGCGGCAGCGACACGACCGCGCCCGCGCCCACCACCACGACCACGACCACGATCACGACCGGCACCGGCGGGACGACCACGGCCACGACCAGCGCGAGCGGCGGGGGCGGCGCGGGTGGCATGATGGAACCTCCTCCCGTGTTTCCGGCGGCGCCGAAGCTCGGCGTGCAGATCGACCGCATGGGTCGTCCTGCCATCAACACCGTCGGGAGCAAGACTTTCGGCACCCCGGCTGCACGAGATGTGGCGGAGACCGCCTACAACGCGGCGAGTGATCCCGCCACGTGGGTGGCAATGTTCAAGCCCGACATCGCGGCAAGCCTTGCCGTCCTGGACGCGCTCGACAAGCCGGACAACGCGACGCCTGCGATGGCCGGTTGCGGAAACCAGGTTGCTGTTCCTGCAGCAACCAAGCATGCGGCTGGTGCCTACGACTTCCTGGCGGGAGTCCTCGCGGACGACCGCCTGTGGGTCAAACTGACGGCCAAGGGCGGTTGCGGTCTCTACCTCGCGGTGGAAGCCAACGCCCTCATGGTCACCAATGACTTCTGCGGCGGCCGCACCCCGACCGACGACGTCATCGACGAGAGCTACTCGCTCCTGTCGGGCGCGTTCGATTTCGCGAACCTGGCAAAGAACCCGCCGACGAATCCGTTCCTCTTCGGCGATACAATCGCTGTCGAAGGGACGACGAACGCGGCCTACTTGGCAGGCTTCCCTTACTTCGCCGCGAAGAAGTGAAGGCATGCGCGGCGCAAGTCACTCCGCTGGGGTTCACGCCTTGCGTGGGTTGACGTGCCGCTCCGCCAGTTCGGCCTTTGCGGTCGGGCTGGCGGTTTTTCTTTGTGGTTGCGACGACACGTCAAAGGGGCCGCATTCGAGCGGCTCGGCAACGACGAGTGCGAGCGCAGACGGCGTCGCGAGTGGGGCGCCTGGAGTCGCACCGTCTAGGAGCGCGGAGCTGTTGCCAAGCGGCATCCGTTCACCCGATGCGACGACGTCGCCCGAGATTGCGATTGCGAATTTTGACGGCCAGTTCGAGCAGCTCGAGCGTGCTCTCAAGGCCAAGCCCGATGACCTCGTCTTTCTCCGGCCCACCGTCGGTGCCTACCTCGACCAGGTGACCTATTTTGGAAAGATGAACGCCATCGAGCGCGTTCTCGAGCTCGCGGAGCGCGCGACGAACACGAACCCGAAAGAGCCGAAGGCTTTTTTCCTGCGGAGTTCCGGCCGCTCGATGATTCACGACTTCAAAGCCGCGCTGGCGGACCTCGATGAGGCCAAGCGACTCGGCGCGAATGAGTATGAACTCGCACCGAAGCGTGCCGTCATCGCGATGGCGCTCGGCAATTACGACGCAGC
Organism: Polyangiaceae bacterium; assembly: GCA_947502375.1. GTDB lineage: Bacteria > Myxococcota_A > Polyangia > Polyangiales > Polyangiaceae > SYFR01. The sequence goes on along the minus strand of CANMZR010000110.1, from coordinate 7,511 downwards.
AGAGCCTGTATTTGCTGAAGAAGTGAAGCGTTTTCCTAATTTGAATTCGCTCGGCCTGCACGCCGTGTGTCTCGGTCACATGGGGAAGACCGCCCAAGCGGAAGCCGCTTTTCAGGCGGCCGAGGCGACCTACCGCGACGTGTCGCCGTTCGCGATTGCATGGCTCTACTTCAACCGCGCGGAGCTGTGGCAGCGTGCCGGTGACGCTGAGCGAGCCCGTGCGCTTTACACGATTGTCGTCGAGCGCTTGCCGAGCTTCGCACGAGCGGCGATTCACTTGAGTGAGCTCCTTCCGCCTGCCCGCGGGAAGCCATTCGTCGAGAAGGTCCTCCCGACGTCGGATGACCCCGAAGTTTCCTCGGCGCTCTTTCTCATGAACGAAGCGCTCACGCCAGGCAGCGGCAAAGCGCATCTCGAGCGCGCGACCAAGCGTTACGACGAGTTGATGGCGAAGTACCCGCTGGCGTTTGCGGACCACGTTGCGGAATTCCATCTTCACGCCACCAAAGATTCAAAAAAGGCGGCCGAAGCTGCAAAAATCAACTTCGCAAACCGCAAGACCGCCGAGTCGTTCGACCTGTACGTGGAGGCACTCGTGGCCGCGGGCGACGTGAAGATGGCGTGCCAGGTTGCGGATGAAGCCGCTGAGTTCAAGTACCCGACCCGTGCGCTTCGGCTGCAGCGAATGGCCGCGTATCGGGCGTGCGGAAAGCCGGCTCTCGCGGACGCGTTGGCGACCGGGTTGCCCGCGTCGAAGCCTTGAGTCGCGGAGCGTGGTCGGTCGTTTTTAACGACTGAGAGTGCACACGTTGTGGCTGCGAAGCGCCGCTTTTCTGGCGGTCGCGCCTGTGTGACCGGCTTTTTTCCGCGCGGTCATGGTATCTTTCGCCGGTGGCAAAAACGGTCATCGTGGCAGACGACACCGTGCGAGAATGGATCGAGGCTTACGCTTCGCTCGCTGCGTGGTTTTATCAACTGAGTGATGCGCTGCGGCTCCACGGTGTCGGGTGTGAGCCTCCGAGTGAAGAGCAGCGCCGCGCGTATGTCGCGCAGCTTGCGCTGACGTACCCGGAGTTGGCGGCGGTGGCGACGGCACTCACCGAGCCGCGTCCGTACGTTCCTCCGCCGGTGCTGATTGTCCCTGTTTCGGCGGTGGAAAACGAAGGCCGCGAGGGGTTGCCGTCGTCGGAGCCGATCGTACACGCGGGCCCGCTGCCGCCGCCGATGGTGATGCCGGGCGCCGTCCGCTATTGATGGCGCCTCATCACGCTCGGAGCCGTGGTCCTTTGTCCGCCATCCTGGCGCGGTAGTCGTGGCGATCCCAGCGCGCTTGTGCGACCCTTTCGCACGCCGAATGTCGACCAAGCGAATCGGGAAGTACGAGGTCGTCCGCCACTTTCCTGGAGCACCGCCGAGCTTTCTTGCGCGTGCGGCCGGGGTGGATTCGTGTTTGCTGCGGCGGCTCGGTCCTGCGCTGCCCGATGCCATCGCGCGCGCGGTTCAAGAGGTCAGCCTGTGCGCGACGCTTGGGCATTCGGCCCTTGCGAAAGGAGAGGCTTTCGAGGACGGCGATCACCTTGCGTTTGTCGTTCCCGAACGGGATGGCATTTCACTCGAACACCTGTTTCAGGAGCAGCCGTCAGGGCAGCCTTTCGGGCTGGCGGTGGTCTGGCATATTGCAGCTGAGATTGCGGGCGCCTTGGCCGTGCTCCACGCCACGTCCCTAGAGGAGGAACTCGTCACCGTTTGCCATGGGTTCCTTTCACCGGCTTGGGTGTGGCTCAGTTGGAATGGGGCGGTGTCGCTCGAAGGCGTCGGCCTCGCAGCGGTGGCCGAGGTGCCGGGTCTCAGACGCGAGTCAGGCTACGATGCCCCTGAGCGTCGGCGCGCGGGCAAGCCGACTCCACGCGGCGACGTCTACTCGCTTGGCGCGGTCGTTTGGGCGCTCGTCGCGGGCGAACCTCCACCGCCGGAACCTTCGCTTGAAGCCCTTGGGGAGCGCGTGCCGCCGGCGTTGCGATCGGTGCTCGAGCGCGCGTTGGAGCCACTCCTTGGAAAGCGAAAGCTGACTTCAGCAGAGTTCGAGAAGGTCTTTGCCGAGGCCGCAAGTGGCGCTGGAAAAAAAGAACTTGCCGGCGCGCTGCTCGGACTTCGAAAAGGCACCGCGATGCTTGGCACACCGCTCGCTCCAGCGGTCGTGCCTCCAGCCATCGAAGTGAGCACGAAGACGGCACGGACCGCGTCGTTGGCTGCCATACCGTCACGTCTTGGGGCTGCCGGTTCGGGGACGCCGCTCCCCTCGCGTGCGATCGCCTCTCCGAGCGTAGCCGGTGCGCCGCTCCGAAGTCGGATGCCCCCGGCGCGCCCAAAGCTTGCGTCCACCCCGCTCGCGGTCTCCTCCAACGCGCCCGCGAGCGCTGCGCCCGTTGTCCCATCCGCGTCCGGCGATTCCCGGCCGCCCTCGACAGCGCCGGCGCGGCCACCGCGCCCAATGGGCTACACGACAGCTCCACTCGGCGCTGGACGCGCGACTATCGGTGGGACGCCGGGTCAAACCGGCGCGCGTCCGCGGCTTCCGTCCCTCGCGCCCGACGCGCGTCCTTCCCGACCCGCACCGATGCCCACCGAAGGATTGTCTTGGGGGAAGGCTTCCACCGAAGAGCTGGCCTCGGCTCTCGATTCCGCTCTTTTTGACGATCTCAACGCGCCGGATTCTGTGCCGTCGGTTTTCGCGAGCGAGCCTGTTGTGCCCCCGGTTACAACGCCATCGCGCACGAGCGACGCTGCGCCGCCCAGCGTCGACTCGAGTCGGTCGCGAAAGCTCGCGCCCACGCCAGCGGCTTCCGTGGATTCGCCAGAACTTCACGAGCCGACAGTAAAAACCCTCGCGCATTCCGTTGATTCCGTCGTGACGCCGGCGGCTCCGTCGGTCGCTCTGCTTCCCGCTCCGCTTCCCGCTCCGCCCGTGCCTCCCGCTCCGCCCGTGCCTCCCGCTCCGCCCGCTCCGCTGGTCGCTGCTAGCGACGGGGTGATGGCGAACGTCGAGCCTGCCAAGGAAGCTTCTACGAAGCCGCTATCCATCGCCAAAGCCATGATGCTCACTCTCGGCACGGCCGCTCTCGTCTTTTGTGTTGGGGTATGGTGGGTGATGCACGAGCAACGTCTGCCAAGCCGCCCTGAGGCACGTGAACTCGATGTGCCGCAGGTCAGCCTGGCCCCGTCGGCGTCGGCGCGGAGCGCGTTGGAGGTGGCAGTTGCACCTTCGACGCTTGCCGAGACGAGCCCTGCACCCACCGCATCGGCGAGTGCATCGGCGAGTGCATCGGCGAGTGCATCGGCGAGTGCATCGGCGAGTGCATCGGCGACGGTCGAGGTGCCCGCTCCGGGGGTTGACCCGAAGACGCTGCCTGCCAATCAGGGTTTGCTCGTCGTGCACTTCGCAGGTGACCCGGCGGCGGAGGTGTTCTTCTTCGGAAAAGCACTCGGGAAAGTCGAGGAACAGCTCGTGGTTTCTTGCGAGAAGTCAATGTTTTTGCGGGTCGGACTCCGCGTGACGCCAACCGATTCCCCGCGTTGGCGAAGCGAGGGCAAGCCTTACGGAATCACGTGCCGCGAGTTGAATGAAGTGACGTTTTCACCCAAGCTATGAGGGCCGCCAGCGCTTTCGCGGAGCCGTTCGAGGCAGCCCGCTAGGCGCTCGTGCGAGCCTGCCCTTTCAGGGCTGAAGTGAACCCCAGAGGAAAGGCAGTCGATGAAGATCCCGAAGAAGTGTGCGCTGGTCGGTGTGGTTGGCGTGAGCTGCTGGGCGCTGCCGGCGTTTTCGCAGGAGCCCCGACGTGCAACGCCGACGCCGACGAGTTCACCCGCGGCGGCTCCACCCGTCGCGGCGGTGCCCCTTGCGGCCCCACCCGTAGCGGCCCCGTGTGTGCTGTCCGATGCGGCGGGTCGGTGCGTTCAGTGGGCTTCCGTTGCACCCGTCGCGGTCGTGCCGATTGCACCCGTCGCGGTCGTGCCGATTGCACCCGTCGCGGTCGTGCCGATTGCACCCGTCGCGGTCGTGCCGATTGCACCCGTCGCGGTCGTGCCGCGCGTTGCCCCGGCCATCGGCGAAGTGCCGTCACCCAATGCCGGGACGCCGCTCGCAGCCGAGGAGGAGGGGGCGCTTCCTGCGGATGGGGAAACGCCTGAGGGCGAAACGGGCTCACCCGGGCCGGACGGACCTGTCGTCGGAATGGTGCCCGGTGAGAGTGATCTTTCCGGGGCTCGCACGCTGAGTGGGCACACGTTTTTGTACCCGCGCCTTTTCGATAACGCCTTTGTCGCTTCCAGCTTCTACGTGGGCTCGAGCGTGGAATTTTATCATCAGACCGGCATCACGGCGCGCGTCCCAACGATCAACGGCACCAGTGACACGATCTCTTTCGACCGTGACCTCACATTTGTGAAGCTCAATTACGGGGCCGACATGCAGCTCTCGGAGTACGTCTCCCTCGGCCTCGACGCAGATTATCTCGCCGAAGTCGGGACGAATAGCGAGACGCTGTTTACTTGGGGTGGCTCCGGTGGCTTTGACGTCCGTCCGAGTGCGAAGGTGCGCCTGGTCCGCAGTGACTCGACGGGCAGCCAGCTTGCGTTCCGTGGTTATGGCACCTTTCAGGCGGGCATTCGCGCCATGCCACTCGGTTTGCTCATCGACATCAGCAATCAGATTGTGGCGGCGACGCAAGACCCGGTGGCATTGGCGACTTGCCTTGTCCAGGCGAACTTCGGCTGCTTGCAGACGCCCGATGTCGCCAGTGACATCACCGCTTCCCGAAAACGATTCGGCGGCGGTGGCGCGCTCGCCTACGCGCAGGCGCTCGGTCGCTATGCCGGCGGTCAATTTGCCGTGGGCGTCGAGGGTGCATCCACGGACGTCACGCTGCCCCTCGGTGGCGGGCAGAAAACGACCCTCGCGTCTCGTGAACTGCTGCTTTACGCGGGCATTGCTCCTTCTTTGAATTTCTACCCGCTCCTGCCGCTCGGTCTCACGTACGAATACCGCGTCGAGCTGAACAAGAGCTCGTTCGATGCGAATCCGACGGTCGGCCTGACCGACCCCACGAAAGTGAGCGCCGTCAGCCATCGCATGAATTGGGGACTCTACTACACCGGTCGCCGCGACCTCATGCTCGGCTGGCTTGCCGGCGTAAGCTACCTCCAAGACGTCGTACGCTCGATGCAGAGCGCCGCGACCGATCCGCGCGCGTTCGTGTTCGCGGCCCAGTTTGATATGCGCTACTTTTTTTGATGCATGAGCATCCCACCGCGTAAGTTTCGGCGAGTTTGCGTTTACTGCGGCTCGAGCAACCAGGTCGCCGAGCGCTGGCTCGAGTGCGCTCGGGTCATGGGCCGGGCTCTCGCCGGGCGCGGCATCGACGTGGTTTTCGGCGGAGGCCACGTGGGCTTGATGGGAGCGGTTGCGGATGCGGCTCTGGCTGCGGGCGCCCAGGTATACGGCGTTATTCCTGAGAAGCTGTTCGAGCTGGAGCTCGGCCATCGTGGCGTGACGAAGCTCGAGGTCGTGGCGACGATGCACCAGCGCAAACAGCGCATGGCCGAGCTTGCGGATGCGTTTGTCGCCTTGCCGGGTGGCTGGGGCACGCTCGAAGAAATCTTCGAGGTGACGACGTGGACTCAACTCGGGTACCACGAAAAGCCCGTCGGAATCTTGAATGCCCACGGGTTCTACGATCCTCTTCTCGCGTTCCTATCGAATGCCGCCGACGAGGCCTTCATTCGCCCCGCCTATCGTGACCTCTTGCAGCACGCGAGCGACGCTGAGCTGCTGCTCGATAGCCTCGCTAGCTGCTCGTTACCCTCTTTCGAGGAGCTCTCGCGCGCCGCTCGTTGAGCGCTTTGGTACGTGGCTATCTCGTGCGTGGACAACACCCGCGGAGTCGTGAAGGATGCCCCCCATGCGCTCGCATCTCCTCGTCGCTTGTGCCCTCGTTGCTTGCAATACCCCGGTGAACAACCATGATTCCGTCGATGGGCGGCCCTTACGCGAGGCGACCACGGCCAGTCCTGCGAGCGCCACAGCGGCGACCGTCCGACCTCCACCGCTTGGGATGCCTGCCGTTGTACCTGCGCCCATCCGTGCGCCGCTTCCTGACGCCATCGAGGGGAAGATCGTTCTCGTCAGCGGCTCGACGCTTGATCTCCCTGCGGGTGCCGGCGCGGCGAGTCCCCCAACCGACCTGCCGGCCGAGGTCAAACGCGCCCAGGTTTGGAAGTTCGCCAACGAATCGCGCTTGATGATGAACGAACTCTCACTCGGGGGCGAAGCCTGCGAGGCCGTCCTCGAGCGCGAATGGTCGAAGATGAAAGCCGCGGAGGGTGACACCGATCCCGAGCGGCTCAAGTTTCGCCGTGTCCGCTCGGTCGATAAGCTCGAACTCGGCGGTCGCCGCGCGATCTTTAGCGTCTCGACTCACGAGACCGGGACTCCGGGAGAGTCCGCTTCCCTGGCGACGCTCATCTTGTGCACGCCGGCGGACTACATCGTTGCCATGCTCGCCACGAAAAACGCAGATGCTGCTGCTGAAGCGAAAGCCAAGCTATTGACGCTCATCAATAGCTACCATCCCAAGTGACGCTCAGAGCTTGAGAGCCCGCTTTACGGAGTTCCGCGTCGGAGCATCTGTCGGCACGTCACTCGAGGCGGTACCCGATGCCGCGCACCGTCACGAGGTGCAGCGGGGCCGTCGGATCGAGTTCGAGCTTGCCACGCAACTGGGCGACGAAATTGTCGACCGTGCGGTGGGTCCCGTGGTGGTCCGACCCCCAAACGGCTTGGAAAATCCGCTCACGCGAGAGGGCTTCTCCGGGAACCCGTGACAGCGCCAACAGCACGTTGAACTCGGTCACGGTCAGCTCGATGGGCACGCCGCCGCGACGCACTTCTCGGCGCTGTGGATCGATCGCGATGTCTCCGAAAGTCCTGGTTGGCGTCGCTCGGCGACGTCTTAAAACCGCACGGACGCGGGCCAACAGCTCCGGGACGCTGAACGGCTTGGTCAGGTAGTCCTCCGCCCCGAGGTCGAGACCGGTGATCTTGTCCCACTCGGCGCTGCGGGCCGAAAGAATCAACACCGGCACGCTGATACCGAGCGACCGGAGCTTCGTCAGGAGCTCGTAGCCGTTGAGCTTTGGCAGCATCAGGTCGAGAAGCACGAGGTCCCACCCGCGCGCCACGATGTGCTGCAGGCCCGCTACGCCATCCTCGGCCGTCGTAACCGCATAGCCCTCGTTCTCGAGTGCCATCCGCAGACCGAGTTGGATCGAGGGATCGTCCTCGATCACCAGAATGGACGCGGCCTCCAGGGCTTCGTCGTTCATCGTTCCAAACCGTCCGAAAGAGGAATCAAGAGCGAGAAGGTCGAGCCACTACCGGGGGAACTCTCCACTTCGACCCGGCCTCGGTGCCCGGCGACAACGTGTCGAACGATGGCGAGACCAAGCCCCGAGCC
>CANMZR010000109.1 GCA_947502375.1 Polyangiaceae bacterium | reverse complement strand
GCGATCTTTCCGGGGCGGTCTTTCAAAAAGACGCGCGAGCTCTCCGGCTCGGTCGTTCCCGCCACGAGGTGCAGGCCAACCGAGAGCCGGTCCACGGCCACCACGGCGAGCACCCCGAAGCCCCGTTGTGGATCGGGATGCACCAGCGCTCGATGCATGAGCGGCGCGGCGGTCGGCTCTTCGAGATCGGCGATGGGTGCCCAATTGCCGTCGCCGGTCGCCGCAACTTCGGGATACGGGGCAGCGAAGGCGACTGGCTGGAATGCCTTGAGTGCGGTCGGCTGCGCCGAGGAATCAGGAGAGGAACCAGCAGCGGATCCCGCGGACGCTTCGGGCGGCGGGGACACGACGGGCGGCGTCTCCCAGAACGTCTTTGGTTTTGAGTCTTTGTACCGCCAGCGGTTCAGTCGGTCCTGGGCAGAATAGGCCGTATCTTCAGCCCAAGCCACGAAGCGGGGACCGAGAACGGACCGTGCGGCATCTGCGAGCATGGGGCCCATCCAGGCCGTGTGGTTCACGCCGTACCAGGCAGCAGCGAACACGAGGCCCAGCACGCCCGCCGAAACAGCGACGCGACGCGGCCAACGTCGCTTTTTTAGCGGACCGGTTGAATGGGCTTCAGGCACAGGCCGCACGATGGAAACTTCTGACGACATCCACAATCCCCGCAGAATAACCGCCCTTCGACGCCCCCGGAAATTAACAGGTACAAATCGGCAGAAGCGTCGGTTCCTTCGATACCTTGCGCCGCGAATCGTGACGGCGTGACGCGGTTCGTCACCCGCGACGGCTCAGCGCCGAGAGACCGGCACGGCGAACCCTTGCGTAAGCTCGAGTCCCCAGGTCACGGCCCCATCACTGGGGCGTCCACCAGGCGGCCCAACCGATAGTTCAACGTGCGACAAGCCCACGGCGCGGACGTAAAGCCGGTAGCCGACCGCATCGAACCCGACGTCGCAGGTGATCGAACGGACACCCGGGGCATCGACCTGGACATCGTCAGCCTGAGCACCGGCGGCCGTGTAGAAAACGCAGACGTCCGGCCGCGTGCACGGGCCAAATTCGCGCCAGACATCGTAACCGGACTGCCCGTCGAGCGCCGCCTTCAGCATTCCTTGCTTACCGCGGCCGACACGCCAACCGAAGACTCCGCGTTCATCCTTCACGGCAGCGGGTTGCAGTGGCTGGTAGCGCAATGCGAGGATGCCGTAAGCGGTCGCGAGTTTGACGGTCGGAGCGTTCAGATTCGTCTCATCCGGCTCGCGAAATTTGTGAAACCGAACCGTCGATGGCAAGACGGCTTCAAAGCACTCCTGCAAGTGTGGGTTCATCGAAAGGCGACCGCCGAGCAGCACCCGCATCGCCGCGAACGGAGGTTCAGCCCTTGTAATTTGCTGGAAACCCTGAAGGACCGCGCCCTTCAACAACTCGGCCGCTTTCATGAACTCGCCTTTCAGCCAGTCGCTGAGAGCCACCCGATCGATCAACACTCGGACTTCGTGAACTTGTCCGTCAGCTCCAAACAAGCCAACCGAATCGGGGAGAGGGAGCGGCACTGGGCTCTCGAGAATGCTGCGAACGACGTCCATGAGAATGCGAGAATTGACGTTGGCATCGAACGTATGGACCAGCCGCTCCTCGTGCCCTGAAAGGAGCGGCTCGCCGCTGGGCGGAGTGAACGGGATGGCGTTGTTTCGCATCGAAGTGCCACTCGCCGCGTACACCCGATACGCCAAGCCATGGAGGTAGCGCTCGCCCGCAATTTCCGAAAAAACAATGGGTTTTACGTGCTCAACGATGCGCTCGTAGCCCGCGCCAACCTCGTCCGGCAAACCGTCCCGGAACGCGCCGCAAAGCACCGCGGTCTCCGTCGCTCCCGCATCGACGGCCACGAAAGGAATGGCCTCGCCGCGCGGCAGGATCCCGAACACCCGGAAGGCCGCGGCCGCAAACGAAAGGACGTTCGGACCCGCATCGACGACCTTCAGCGCGTCGAAGTCGTCGAGGGACACCATACCGGCTGGCAGGCTCCGGAAGAGGCCTCGACGAAGCTGAGCGAGCACCTGCTCACGCCGCACGGGTTCCCAACCGGTGGGCATTCCGATCGCGTAACGCAGGTGAATACCACGCTTTCGCGTATTGAGATGGATCCCCAAGTAGTAGGCGTAAAGCTCGATCGGATCGAACGGGTCATCGGGGCTTATCCCGTCCTCGTCGAACACCGGCAGCGCCGGTTTGCGTAGCGTGATCGTTCGATTGAGTTCGACGGCACCGCAAATGGCAACGTTCTCTCCCCGCTCGATGCGCGACGGCAACAGGGCGAGGTCGCGCAAGGAAGCTTTCGTGCGGCGTGCCTGCTCGCGGAGGTCCCCATGGACGAGCCTGCGCGCGGCATGACCGACGAAAACATCACCCCACTCGATGAGCGGGAGCGACGCGCGCTCTTGCCAAGCCTTGATGATCTTATCGAGATTTTCGAACGCAATCTCGCTCGGGCTTTCGAGATCGGCCGGCACCCGCAGTGGGTGGTCCAAGCCCACCGGGATGACCTCGGTGCGTTCGCCATCGCCAACGATCATCACGGTGCTGACGGTTCCAAAATCAATGGCAACCCAGACGTCGCGGACGTCGAGCTGTGGCTGACGTCGCACCACCTCAGGCGGGATCACCTGCTGGCTCTCGGTCCGCTTTGAGCGCCGACGAAAACCGACGACCTTGCCCTGTCGGAGGATCGCGAGTTTTTTCTGGCCGACGAAACGTGCGCCAATCCAACTGCCCTCCGATGGATCGGTCAACACCTCGCCCGGAATCACGTCGAGGTTGGCAACGATCTTGGGGAAGTTGTCACCGATGAGCTCCGGTCGTAGAACCGCATCGAAGCGTTCCACCTTGATGGGCGGGCTGTAGTAATCTTGCGGGCCGTTTCCATAGATCCGGGGGGTCGTGCTTATCAACTCGAGGTACGGAACCGGACAGCTCTCGCCGGTAAGACGGTACTCCTGGTAAACGCCGGCGGCGGTCAGTGTGTTCTCCATCTCCGGTACGGTGCGCGGAGCGGCCGCGTTCAACTCGGTGCCGAAATAGAGAAACTTCGTTGGGACGGGGCCGGTGAAGGCGGAGATCCGAACCTCATTGAAGCTCGACCCCTGTTCCAGCGGAGGCAACGCAATCGTGTAGTCCTGAACGAGGACGGTGTCCCAGTCCTGCCCGAGCATCCGAGATTCCCAGGAAACAACGAGCGTCGGAAAGGCGCGCCCTTCCAACGAACAGAGGCGTTCAGCCTGCTCCAACAGCACGGGATCGTTTGAGAGCTCGTATTGAGCCATAACGGGGCGAACGCTACCTCAGCTTCCGCCAAGGTGCATCATCACTTGGGCCATCACTTGGGATTTGGGACCACGTCCGTGTCGATGCCAACCGGATCGGCGCTCCAGCGGAAGCTATCCAAGAGCACCGTCGAGTCCAACGCATCGTCTCCAGTGTCCCAGATTGCAAAGCGAATCGAGAACTCGGCGCCCCCCGAGACGGGGGCCGTGGTGATGAGCCAGCCCGTCGAACCACCGTCGCTCCATTCACCGGGTGCCGGCGCGCCCATGCCGGTGCCCTTCAAGAAACCGGCCCCGGCCGGGCAGTAAGGATTCGGGGTGGGCGGGCACGTCGCGCCACTGATGAACGCGAGGAATTGGCAATTCGACCCGAAGGTCGCCTTGGACGCGGGATCGCAGTGGTCGAAGAGCGCAAGATTGACGCTGACGGGGTTCTTTTTCGTGTCAAAGGAGATATTGCCCCCGATCGAGCCCTTCGGCGGCGGGGACACGAGGGCCACGAATTGGTCGTTGTAATCGGTGCACACCCACTCGGCGAACTCGAACGACAAAAATGCGAAGTTGAACTGGTAGCCCTTGGCATTGCTAGGAGCCTTGAGTTTCACCTCGAGGCCGATGTCATCCTTGATGTCCTTCGAACCTGGACAGGCGGGCACATCCTGCGGAAAACCCGGGGGGGCGACGCCCATCTCCGACGACTTGCACGTTTCGCTCCCGCAACCGTCGGCGGCCTTCGCATCGCGCGCGTACCCGCTCGAGAGAACGAGCATCGACTTGCCGGCCTGGGGAACAATCGAGTCTCCAAACTTGGAAACGAGCCCGGTTTGTTTGCTGGCTTGGGCGGGCGAACCGTCTGCACGAACGTACGCGGCGCTGACGAGCCCCCAGCCGCCATTCTTGGCCTGATGGCAAAGGTCGAGCGCCTTGGCCGCACTCAGCGCGTCGCCATCGATATTCAAGCCCTCGTCGCACAACGTTGGGGCGGCGAGCTCACCGTCGCAGATCGCCGTCAAAGAGTCGCAATTCCCTTGGCTACCGCCACCCGAGCCGACGCCGACGCTGACGTCGAACGTCGTGCCTCCGGCGCCCGAACTCGCGTCCGATTTTCCGCCCGAAGCGGCAAACTGCGAGTCTTTGCTCGCAGAGCAAGCGGCCACGAGCGCGGGGAGGAGCAGCACAGGCACACAGTGGAAGCGTTTCATCGGTGGCCCATTGGTATCACAGGCTCCCCCTCCAAGGTAGCCTCAAGGGAGCCTCGACATCCGGTGGAAAATCTTGAATTGAGCGCCGAAGGAGGTGACGAAGCGGCGCGCCATGGCTCCACCTCGTCCACGCCTAGACTGTTTAACCAGGGTGGCGCTCGGACGCCCGTTTTACCCCGGGGGGAAGGAGAACCTCAGCCCCCGCGCATTCACCGGGGCGAGTTCACCCTCGCGCCCGCGGCGGCTTTGGTATAAGTGCTAACCCATGCGAGCACGTGTGGAGTTCGGCCTTGGTGCACTCTTTATCGTTACTGCGTCAGCGGCTACCGCGGCGGCGCAGAGCGTGCCGGGCCGCACGCCGGCGGTGCCACCTTCTACGAGCGTGCGGGCTGGCATCAAGTCCAACACCGCGGGGACGCATGTCGAGAAAAAAGACGACGGCGCGCCGGTGGAAAAAGCGACCAAGGCGCCGGCTCGCTTGCCGTGGCGCGGCACTGGCCTCAGCTGGGACCACTCCGCCACGACGAGCCTCGTCGGCATCGGGCGAGACGTCCAAAGCGTCGCCCACGAACAGTATGTTCAGACCTTCTCGGCGGCGCTCAGTTACTTCGTCATCGACCAAGAAAAATGGAGCGTTGCGCTCGGCGTCAGCCCGTCCTTTTCGGTCGAGGTCACGAACTCAGGTGATACGACGACCCGCAACGAGCCCTGGCTGAACGATCTGCCGGTAAGTGCGGTCTACCGTCGGAAACTTTACGTAAACGAGGAGAAGGAACTTTACACGGGGATGTCGCTGAACGGCACGGTAATCCTTCCCGCCTCCCCCGCGAGTTATAGCGCCGGCACGTTTCTAACGACCTCGCCGCGCCTCGCGGTCTTTCAGACCGTGCCGATCTTCGGCCAATCCGCCAAGCATTTTCAGTCGGTGACGATCGGCGCGAGCGTGCGCTGGGACCATCGCTTCGGCAAGGCCGACATCGCGGTAAACGAAGATCTCAACATGCCGCGGATGGACGCTCGCGGGTCCACGTTTCTCTCGGACGCCTTGTCCTTCAACCGGTTCGCAGACAACAGCTTGCGCCAGGGTGTCTTCGTTTTTCTTTCGGAAGACATCGTTGGCACGACGCTGCAATTTTTCGGCTCGATGGGCTTGAACCAGAACTTCCTTCCGAATTTGCCCGACAGCGCGTGCGACGTGCAGCTCCAAACCGGCTGCGCCGATGTGAAGACTCAAGGCACGTTCACGCAGTACGGCTACGGCTTCGCGGGCGGCTTCACGTGGTTCCCCACGGCTGAACTCGGGCTTTATCTGAACTACGCGAATGGCGGCGGGCAGCTCGGTCCAAACGGCGAGCGCCGCAGCGTATTCTACAATCCCAATGCACAGTTCTCGGTGGGGTTAGCGCTCGGCGTCGATGCCATCTTCGAGGCATTGACGGGGCCGCGTCGTAAGGATCCATTCTTCCTCGTCGCGAAGAACGACGAAAAGAAGCGTCTCGACAAAAAACTTCCGAGCGCCTTCTGACGGAAACGCCGAGCCACGCGCCTTGACCGGCGCACGAACGGGCGCCCTTCGACATTGCGAAGTGCGCCCGTTGGCTTTTGTTCTTCGTCGCTGATGGGTGGACTCCCATCACGCCCCTGCGTCCAATTTGATGTTGATACTCGTTTTCAATTGCAGGAGTCGCCAATTGAAAGTAGCTTTCAACGCATGTCACAGCTTCGTTCCAGAGAGCCGCACCCAAAAACCAGAGTCTCGCTCGCCGTGCTGGCCAGTCTGCTCGTCGCTTGCAGCGGACACCCCAGCGACGACGCAAGCGCGGCGGCGAACAGCAGCTCCACCGCCAGCGGTGGCATGCCCGCAACCGACACCTACGACGTGGCAAGCAGCCTTATCCCGGGAAAAAGCGCCGTCGCCCACGACGGGCAGACGCTCCGCCACGTCCTCGCAGCCGACTTGATAGCCACCATCGAAGGCCTCACGGAGCGCATCGACAACGACAGCTTCAGTCCGACCACCCTCGAAGACACGGTGAAACTCCTCGAGGCCTACTACGAATTCGACGACCAGACGTCGGGCAAGACCGCACCAAAACTTGAGACGTCGCCCCTGCCGTTACAGAAAAGCTACGACGCCATAGCCACCGGAAAGGCCTTGAAAGAGCAGCTCGCCGGCAACAGCAAGGCAACGGATTTCAAGGACTGGACGAAGCAATTCGTTGGCTGGAAAGACGCATCGATCGCGGTGAGCGGTGGCAGCATCAACTCCCCCGAGGGGTTGCTTCACGCGTACTTCCAGACCCTCGGAAAACTCGCAGTCGATCGTGAGAACGGAGTGATCCCACTCGAGCCTGGAACGAACAAGCCGATTTCGGTCGTTCACATCACCGCCACGGGCCTCGATCTGCATGAGCTCATCGAGAAGAGCATCGAGCTCGGCGTCACCTACGCGCAAGCGAGCGACGATCTCCTCGACGATGACGTCGCGGGGCGAGGCCTCTTGTCGCCGAACACCCAAGACGGCGCGGCGCCGTTCACCGTTCTCGGGCACGCGTGGGACGAAGCGTTCGGGTACTTTGGCGCGGCGCATGACTACGTGAACTACAGCGACCAGGAGCTCGCCTCCCTCGGTGGGCGGGCCGACTGGCAGCGCAGCCACGACACCAACGGCGATGGTGCCATTGACCTCACGCGCGAGTTCAACTTCGGGATAGCTGTGACCGCCGCGAAACGCGACCTCAGCTCCCAGGATGCAACGGATTTTACAGGCGAGGCGTTCGCAGCCGCGCTCACCGGGCGGCGCCTCATTCTGAATGCAGGCCCCGTGTTGACGCCGGTTGAGCTCACGCAATTAAAGGTCCACCGCGACGCGTGGCTCGGTGCCTGGGAGCGCAGCCTCGCGGCCACGGTCCTTCACGAGCTGAACGAAAGCATCGCGCTTACCGAGCGGGTTGGAGGCGCGAACTACGACTTTTACGCGCATGCTGGCGAGTGGTCGGAGTTGAAAGGCTATGCGCTCGGCCTGCAATTCAATCCGAGGAAAGTGATAAGCGACGCCGACTTTGCGAAGCTGCATGAGTTGCTCGGTGACAAGCCCGTCCTCGCCAACACGACGGCCGCCGAACGGTTAGCGTACGTCACGGCACTGAAGTCCGCGCACGAGCTCGTGCGGACGGTTTACGGGTTCTCGAAAGCCAACGCGGGGGCCTGGTGAGTTCCGTGAGTCGCCCGCCCATGGCTGTCTGGATGCTGTTCGGCACGGTGTTCGGCTACGCGGCGTGCATCCAGAGCACGAGCCAATCGTACAGTTCGTCGTCCGCAAACGCGACGGGAACGGGCAGCACCGGGACGGCGATGGTTGCCTTTGACAAGCGCGCCCTGCTTTCGTCGCTCGCGAATCTGGCGCTCGGGGAAATCGACGGATTCGCAACGCAGACCGAGGCCCTCCTCGTGGCGACGGACTCGCTTCAAAAGGCGCCGACGCCGGAGCACCTCGACAGCGCACGTGAAGCCTTTCGCTCGGCAACGAAAACGTGGCAGCGACTCGAGATGATGCAATTCGGCCCCGCGGCAGCGAGCGCACTGCCGGGAGGCCGGGGCCTGCGTGACGAGATCTATGCGTGGCCGGCCGTCAACCGTTGCGCCGTCGATCAACTGCTCGCCAATGGGCAGTACGCGGAGCCGGCTATGTTTTCGAATACGCTCATCAACGTCCGCGGACTTGGCGCGCTCGAGCACCTTTTGTTCGACACCGAGGTGACGAACGCGTGCTCTTCGGCAAACGCCCTCAACACGAGTGGCGCATGGTCGGCAGTCGCCGCCGAGCTGCCGCAGCGTCGTGCCGACTACGCTCTGGCGACCGCGCAACTCGTCAACGAAAGAGCTCATGCGCTTCGCGACGCCTGGGCCCCAGCCGAAGGAAATTTCGCGAGCGAGTTGACGACGCCGGGGGCGAGTTACGCGGGGGAGTTGTCGCAAGCGCTGGACGCGGTCGCTTACGCGTTTCACTACCTCGACACAAAGACAAAGGACCTGAAGCTCGCGGTGCCGGCCGGCCTCTCCGGCTGCCCTAGCCCAAACTGCCCTGAACGGCTCGAACTCGCGGAGGCCAAGCTCTCAAAGGCCGCGATCCGGGAGAACATCGTCGCCTATCAGCGGCTCTTTCACGGTGGTGCACCCTTTGACGACGCGGCGCTCGGCTTCGACGACTGGCTCTATGCCCTCGGCGCGAACGACCTTCGCTTCGAGCTCGGAAGCGCGATCGCCGCGTGCCTCGCCGCCGTCGATGCGATCGAAGAAGAGGACCTCGCCGAGGCGTTGGCAAACGATCCAAAAAGCGTCGAGGCTGCTTATTTCGCAGTCAAAAAGACGACCGACCTCATGAAAACTCAGTTCGTCTCGGTGCTGGGTCTGCACCTGCCGAGCGACGCCCCCACGGACAATGACTGAGACCGCGCGGCTCGCGCGCCTGGTGACGAAACTCGAGCGCCCGACGGACGTATCCGCGCTGGTGGCGTTCCGCGTGGCGTTCGGGCTCGTCGTCGCTGCAGGCGCGCTTCGGTTTGTCGCGCAAGGGTGGGTCGCGCGCTGCTACCTGGAGCCGACATTCGCCTTCAAATACTGGGGATTCGCCTGGGTCAAAGCCTGGCCGCCGGCGGGCATGTACCTCCACTTCGCGGTGGTCATCCTGCTCGGACTGATGGTCGCCGCGGGGCTTTTCTATCGCGTCTCCGCCGCACTCTTGTTCGTGGCCTTCACGTACCTAGAGTTGATCGACGTCACGACCTATCTGAACCATTACTACCTCGTCAGCCTGTTCGCGCTGCTGCTGGCCTTCATGCCACTCGGCCGCGCAGGCTCGCTCGACGTCTACCGCAAGCCCGCGTCACGCGTGGACGCTTTTCCAGGCTGGTGCACAGCCGTCCTCCGGTTTCAGATAGCGGCGGTCTATGGCTACGCGGGGCTGACCAAGCTCAATGCGGATTGGCTGCTTCACGGCCAACCGATGCAGTTGTGGTTGTCGGCGCGCAACGACCTGCCACTGCTGGGGCCGTACCTCGACCGACCGTGGAGCGCCCTCGCCATCAGCTGGGCCGGTTTTTTATTCGATTTGACGATTCCGGTGTGGCTCTCGCTACGCCGAACGCGCCTGGGTGCCTACCTCGTCGTCGTGGCCTTTCACGGACTCGTGGGGCGCCTGTTCAACATCGGGATGTTCCCGTTCATCATGGCGTCAGCCGCACTCGTATTCTTCTCGCCGAGCTGGCCGCGAAACCTGCTTCGGCGCTTTCGGGGCCGGGCCGCAATAACAGAATGGACCTTCACGCGGACGGCTGTCCCAAACCCCCGAAGGAAGCTCGGTTACGCGGCACTCGGCGCATTCGTGGTGTTGCAATCTGCGCTGCCGCTTCGCCACTTCCTCTACCCAGGCAACGTGCTTTGGAACGAGCAAGGAATGCGCTGGGCGTGGAAGGTCCTGGCTCGCGAGAAGAATGGCTCCGTCAGCTACCTCGTGACGAAGCCCGATGGCCGGCGCACCATCGTCGAGCCCACCGCAATCCTCACCGACGCCCAGGCACGTGAGATGAGCGGACAGCCGGACCTCATCCTGCAACTCGCGCATCGCATCGCCAAGGAATTCGCGCTTCGCGGTGAGGGACCGGTTCAAGTTCGCGCCGAGGCCCGCGCGTCTTTGAACGGGCGGCGGCCTAAATTGCTCATCGATCCGAATGTGGATCTCGCCGTTATCGACGATGGAATCGGCGTCGCACACTGGATCACACAAGCGCCCACCGAGCCTCCAATTCGCCTCAAATCACTGGCAGAGTCGAGCCCATGAGGTCACGTAGGCTAGCGGCCTTCGGCGTTCTCTTTTGCGCTGTGAGCGCCGCAGCGCGCTTGGCCTACGCCGTTGAGCCCGCGAAGACTGCCGCCGAAAAGACCATCGCTATCCCGGCGGCTGCTGCTCGGGGTGGCGAGGAGCCCGGGTACGAGGCCGCGCCCGAGACGCGAACGGCGGAAGAATTGGCGCATGACCACTCGCCGGTGGACGTCATGATCTTTACCGCCGAGCGAGCGAAGCGCCTGACAGGCTCTGCGTATCGCGTGGGTAAAGAGGAACTCGAGCGGTACGAAGATGACAACGTCCACCGCACGCTGATGCGGATCCCAGGGGTGTACGTGCGCGACGAGGATGGCTACGGCCTGCGTCCCAATATTGGCATGCGCGGCGCAAGCTCGGATCGCAGCAAAAAGGTAACGCTGATGGAGGACGGCATCCTTCTCGCTCCCGCGCCCTACTCCGGGCCGGCGGCTTACTACTTTCCGATGAGCACGCGCCTTACCGGGATCGAGGTATTCAAGGGCCCGAGCGCCCTGCGCTACGGACCCAACAGCATCGGCGGCGCCATCAACCTCGTCACCCGCCCGATCCCGGTGGGACAGCGGTTTGGCGCGGACCTGGCGCTCGGGAGCCAGCTCTACGCCAAGCAACACCTGCACTACGGCTATGGCACCCGCCGCGCAGGGTTCGTCCTCGAGGGGCTCCGACTGCGCACCGATGGCTTCAAGCAGCAAGACGGTGCCGCCCCGTTACCCCGCGCGAACACGGGCTTTCAAAAGACCGAATGGATGGCCAAGGGCCGCGTCAACTCCGACCCGGATGCGCGCGTTTACCATGAGCTACGCGCCAAGTTCAGTTTCTCCCATGAGCGCTCCAACGAGACCTACCTCGGGCTCACCTATGACGATTTTCGAGCAAATTCACGACGTCGCTACGCGGCAAGCGCGCTCGACCAGATGAATTACCAGCGCACGCTCGGGTCGCTCACCTACGCGCTCGTCGTCGTTGACGGCCTGCAACTCGCGATGACACTTTACCGCCACGATCTGTCCCGCGCCTGGTTCAAGCTCAACAAATTCGCGGGAGCCGAGCTTGGCGACATCCTCGCCAATCCACAGTCGCCCTCGAACGCAATCTACGCCGCGATCCTGAGAGGCCAAGAAGATTCGGTGAGCCCCGACCAAGAGCTCCGCATCGGCACAAACGATCGCGTGTTCGTGTCCCAAGGCCTCCAGACGACGGGCCAATGGGCCTTGCCGAACTTCGCTCGGGTGCAACAAAAACTGCAGTTTGGGTTTCGCGTGCACCACGACTCGGTGAATCGTCTCCACACCGAAGACGGGTATCAAATGCAGGCCACCACCGATGGCGGGCGGCTCCTCCGCAATGCGAACCCGCGCATCACCACCGCGGATACGCTCGGCAGCGCCATCGCGCTCGCCGCCCACGTGGTCGATGAGATCTCGTTGGACGGCATCGTCCTGACTCCGGGCTTTCGCACCGAGCTCATCCAGACCCAGCTCGTCGATCGACCAAGCGGCGTCATCACGAAAGGGCTCCAGCGGGTGCTGTTACCCGGCATCGGTGCGGCGTGGACGGCCAACGAGCATCTCACCGTGCTCGGCGGCGTGCACGAGGGCTTCAGCCCCGCGGCGCCTGGTGCGGGCGCGGCGATCCAACCGGAGGTGGCCGTCAACTACGAACTCGGCGCGCGCGCAGCGAGTCCGTTCGTCAGCGGCGAGCTCATCGGATTTTACAGCGACTACTCGAATCTCACTGGCCAGTGCACGTTTTCGAGCGGCTGTTCCGATGCGCTCATCGACACGCAATTCAGCGCGGGCCGAGCGCAAATTGGTGGGCTCGAGGCGGCGGTCGCAACCGAGTTCCCAAGCGCGTTCGGTCTGAAGTTTCCCTTGAAGGCGTCCTACACGTTCACAAAAACGCGCTTCGCGACGAGCTTCGCATCCGAGAACCCGCAATGGTCGAACGTCACGGCTGGCGACGAACTCCCGTATGTGCCGAAGCAGCAATTCTCGGTAAATGGCGGCGTGGGCTGGCGGGAGCGCTGGGGCATTTATTTCGGTCTGACGTACGTGGACGCGATGCGCGAGCTGGC
>CANMZR010000108.1 GCA_947502375.1 Polyangiaceae bacterium | reverse complement strand
CCTGCCAGGAGAGCTTCGCGATGGCGACCGCAACCTCATAACCGTGGCGATCGCGCATCGGGAAGACGCCGACCGTGAGCGCCGTGAGGTTGTCGAGAATGCGAGTGAGATTCATGGTGCCCCCCCGAGCGTCGCTTCAGTTGAGGCGCAGCATGCGACCCACAATCCGAAAAAGACCGCGCGATATCGCGCTCACCCGCGTACCGACGAGCTCGATCTCGCCGTCCGCGAGCAAGCGCAAGCCGGCGTGTCCGGTGCGCAGTAAAATTTCGCGTTCGGCACGAATCTCGACGCGCTCGCCAGTCACTTTTACGTCGCGCGGACGCCGCGTCTGCACGAGGCCAATCACAACCGGAGTCTCATCGCCTGCCCGCTCGACGAGCACCGGCGACCGGGTCTCAAAAGCCTCGACCAAGAGTTCGCGGTCGACTTCACTCGCGACGAGGGCTCGCAGTTCCTCATTGGAGCCGCGCCATGCGATCGTCACGTCGAGCGGACCCACATGGATCAAGCGTGCCGATCGAACAAAGGGCGACGCCTCCGTTTCCACGCGCTTCGGGGTCGCCATCGCGAGTTCATCGAGCACCGATCGCGTCTCGATAGCCGCGTCCATCGGCAACTCAAGCGCCTCGGTCACCTCGGCCGTCCCATACGTATTCGCTTCGCCCGCTCGCATCGCCCCTCCGGCCCAGGACGCTATCATGGGACATTCCAGCGCGTGAAGCGCGCTTGTGGGATTGTCAGGTGGGCCGGCCCGAGCGTGAGGCCGGACGCTGTCGGGGGTGCGAGGTCGTGGCGTGCGAGCAAGCGAGCGATGTCATCGGGCTCGGTGCCGACATCGAGCCATTTCATTGGGCCGTCGCACGTGGGGCAACGTTGCGGGTCCTTCGGCAGCGTTGCGGATCCTTCGGCAGCGTTGCGGATCCTTCGGCAACGTTGCGGATCCTTCGGCAACGTTGCGGATCCTTCGGCAACGTTGAACTTATCGGGGTGCTTCACTCGAAAGGAACCGCCCCCAATGAGAGCGACTGCTAAGCAGCATCCCCATGCCGATGACTCGCCATCAATTTCCGGTCAAGAAGTTGTCGTAAAGATCGTCGAAGACGCCTCCCATTAAACTCCAAGGGTTCCCCGGATTGGGCCCCATTCGCGCGTGGACCGAGACCGGTCCCCAGCCATGCTCTCTCCATTCTTGATAACGAGGCATTGCGGGGTACGGATTGGGATTTGGCCACGGAGCGACCACGGCGTTGTCGCTTCCGGGGGCACTCGGAACAATAAAAACGGTTCCGGGCATGGCCAAGTACGGCGTGACGACACGGTGCGGGCGGGGCGCCATCATGGTCGGGGGACTCGGAGCCTCGACGGTAATGTGAGACGGCGTTCGCTCTTGTTCGACATAGGTCATGCTGGGAAAGAGGCTGTGCCGAAGCACACGACCGCTCCAAACGCCGTCGGCGCGAATCGTGAGTTCGAGGTCGGTCCAGATCGGAGGAAATCCGGTCGCGCCGTGGGCCACGAGTCGACCGATCACGCCACCGATAGCATCGCCAATTCCTTCCGGGCTCACCGTTCGCGCGCCGACGATTTGGCGAAAGACGACCCGATCGGCGAAAGCCGTCGTCGTTCTGCGCGGCTGAAACTGTTCCGAGGCAAGACGCGCAAAGGAAGGGGCTCCGTAAAAGCGCGATGCGCGCGTCCATCCGTGCTGTCGAATCTCCCCGCCCTCGGCGAACACGTAGGCCTCGATGACATTCGCGAATCGATACGCATGGCTGCCAAGGAGTCGTTCACGCGTGCATCCGGGACCCGGGTCGCCAGCCGCGTCGTCTTCTGGCAATTCCAATCGAGGATCGATCCAGCTCATCGTTCCGATCGCGCATGTATATATCGGCATCGAAACCCCAATCAAGCCGGTTTGAGCCGGATCTCATCGTCAACAAACTCGCTCAATGCTCTCTTCAACCTCGTACCGCTCGACATCAAACCCCATGAGCGTCTAACAGGGCCGCCATGGTGGCGTCGTCGGCCACCCCAGTGATGGGGAGGCGGCGAGCTTGCTGGAACGAGCTAAAAGCGAGACGGTCGGCTTCCCGTTGAGCGTCTCCACAGCTGTCCTGCATCGGATGGTAGTGACCAAGGTGATGAAGTCGCTGCCTTGTGCCGGTGATTTCGTCGAATGGGTCCAAGTCGCCCACCCGCATCGGAAAGGTCTGGTTGTGCGCAGGGAAGGTTAAGCGAACGTCGCGTGCATAGGCCGCAACTTCGAAGTGAGCGAGTCCTCCCCCGTCGGTCGTACCCTCGCGCGGTGTCCCATCTCCTTGCACGATGAATCGTTCGTTCGACATGAACTCGGCCCCTCGGCGAAAAACAAGCGCGACGTGGATACGCGGAACTTTGACGACGTATCGATTGCCTTGACCTACCTGCAACGGAAGACCCGGCCGTCGATCGACCGGGATGTAGAGAATGTCTCCGGGCGCAAGAAGGTTTGGGTCAGGCCGTAAAGCCCTGAGTGCGTCATTTTCAGAAAGCGCCCAAACCTCGTCTTGATCTAGGCCCAACCGAGCAGCGAACCCGGTGAGACAATCGCCCTGGCGCACGAGATAAGGTTGAGTGTTTGTGATGATACAGCGCCTCCAATTCGCGCGTGATGTTCGGGCGAAAGTTGCGTGATTTTTCCCCGCTTCGGTGGGCAGGAGGACGATACCACTTTTGCTTCTACCTGAGGACGAAGTCGGTGAGTGTCAAAGTAGTTGTCGCCTTTTATGTTCTTCTACGAGTTGGTCTCTCCTGAATGTTTGCTGGCGACGGTTTTCTGATTGCGTTTCGGGTTGCGGAATACTGCGGGAGCAGGCGACCAGTGCCGCGTGCGCATCTTCATCGCCGCCGAGCCCGTGGCTCTGCGTCGCGGACACGATAGGCTCGCGGCGCTTGTGCGTGCTCTCGGTCGGCAGAACCTCTACGCGGGACACCTCTTCGTGTTCGTCGGGCAGCGTACGGACCGCGTAAAGCTCTTGTTCTCGGATCGCGGCGGCTTCGTTGCCGATTACAAGCGCTTCGAGCCCGACGGCTTGTGCATGCCGCGCGTCCCGCACCTCCAAGACCGTGGGAAACGGCACGCCGTCGGTCGTCTGCGATTGCGTCACACCACACTTTCGGCGAAGAATTTACCGCCGCGAGACGGTGGCATGTCGCTGCGGCGCAAGCATCGTTACCGCTCCCTGTCCCGAGAAGGTTTTTGATCGCTCGCAGTACGCGCCTGGCTTCGTCGCGCACCTCGTCGTCGCCAAATGCGCGGACGGGATCCCGCTCTACCGCCTCGAGAAGCAGTGCGCTCGCATCGGCGTTCCGGTCACCCGCAGCACGATGACCGATCTCTTTCATCGCACAGCCGAGCTGCTCGCGCCCCTCTCGCAACGCATCATCGAGCGCATCGGCGAAAGGCCGATCGTCTTCGCCGACGAGACGGGGATCACGATGCAGTCGAGCACCAAGCACGCCTTCATCTGGACGTTTCTCGCTGAGCAACTCATAGGTTGCGTCTTTAGAACCGGCCGATCCGGCGAGACCCCCGCGCGCGTGCTCGGCAACTCCACAGGTGAGCTTGTGGTCGAGGCAAAGGAGGATTCCGATGCGTTTCCCGCGCTCGACCTCATTCGCGACATGTACATCGTTGAGCACGACGCCGAGACGCTTGGCATCATCGGCACCGACGCACACCTCGCGCTGTGGCGCGAACGAAGTCGACCCATGATGGCCCGCCTTCTATGATGGGCGCGCGCGACGAATCGAGTTCATTCGCCAAAGTCGCTCATGGGCAAAACCACTAACTACCTCCTACGCGGCCGCAAACCGCTCACGCGTTTTCTCCACGTCGCCGCACTGCCGCCGGACAACAACCGCTCCGAGAACGCGCTGCACCGTCTCGCCCTTGGCCCAAAAAAAGAGTAGCTCTTCGTCGGAAACGAAGACGCCGGAAAGAAGGTCGCAGGCCTCTATTCGCTCGTCGCCTCCTCGGAGCTGCTGGGCATCAATCCAACAGAATCCCTCACCCATGTCATGTCGAAGCTCTCCGACGAGAGCGACATCGACGCGCTCCTCCCCCGATCGCTGGCGACCGTCTCCAGACGGCTGATCGCGATGCGTCGACAGCACCGCCGACCAATTCAGCCGCAATTGAAGCGCGTCGGTGACGTCGTTCGTTGGACGGTTTCGGAGCACCGGCGGGTTGCGACATGGCGCAAGTCGAACCCGACGTGCGGACCCTGTACGCCGCACACCGACCGCGCTCCGCAGCCGCAAGGCGCGCTTCCGGGTTCGTAAGGACTGCCCGATGAAGGTATGCTGCTTCGGCCCATGACCGTCGAGGACGACGACTTCGAGCCGCCGACACTGCGACCAGCGCACCGACCCGCGCCCTCGCATGAATCGGCGCGGCTCGAACAGTGGGTGCGCGAACGGCTGCACACCCAGGCGCTCACCGTGGCCTCACTACTGGCGCCGGAGACTCCTGCCCCACGCACGCTCTCCGCGAGCGAGCTCGCGGGCCATTGGGGCGTCCTGGCCTCGGGGGCGCTGCCATTCAAGTCGGCACAGAGTCCATCGACCGAGCCGGCCCCAACCCACAGTGAGCAGCTCGAGCGCTGGCTGCGTGCGGAGCTCCGCGAGCAAGCCACGGCGGCCCCCTATGTCAATGGGTCCCAGCCTTCGCCGATGCGTCTCCCTCCAGAGGTGAGCGCGCCTGTGCCAACGCCTCAGCCACTTGCTTTGAAGGTCCTCGGCTTCGAGCCGATCGCGCTTGGCGAGTACGCCGCGATCAAGATCTCGACCTGGAATGGCGGCGAATCGCTGGACATTGTGCTCGAGCGACACGGCATCGGCGAGCTCCGCTGGCGCGAGAACGAGGCGTGGCTGCGCGATGCGTTAGCGGAAAGCGCACGCGAACGGAGCCCGAAACTCGCGCTCGATGTCGCAGCCGCTATCCGCAAAGCGCGACTCGCCGCAAAGCCGACGACCGAACCGACCGAATCGGAGCTTGGAGACTACGCGCGTCTGCGAGCCGCGGTCGAGCGCGCCGGGAAAGACGGCGAGGATGAGGTGCTCCTCGGCGAAGGTCTCCTGCGCCACGAGTGGGACGAGCTCAGGGTCGATTGGGCCGAGCGCTCGCGGGGCAATCCGGACCTCGCTCGAAAGGTTCGCCAAGCCATCGGACGCGCGCGCCGCACGCTCGACGAAGCGCTTCTTCCGGCCGCACCGGCATGACGCTGCGGCTTCAGCGCCAACCGCCGACGATCACGCGCCCTTCGGCGGGCCGCGCGACACCAGCTGCCCGCGCGCGCATTCGCGGAGAGGATAGCCGCTACAAACGCCCTGTTCCACGCCGCGAAGAGTTGACACAATCTCCAAATCTCTGCGCATGCGCCCGCAGGAGCTCGGTGACAGTGAGCCTCACGCTCTCGCGACGCTCATGCTAGACGGCGCGCGTAGAGGACTTGCGAGAATTTCTTCCATGCACGTTGAGCCGCGGCCGCTGTCTTCTCGTCACGCATGGACTCTCGCGCTCGTCGCGACGCTGACCATGTCGGTGAGCTAGGTCGACCGCCAGACGCTCGCGGTCCTCGCGCCGCCCGCCACCGTCCTCGATGCACTCGTACGGTCGTTGACACCAACCCGAAGTCCACCCAGAGTCAAAGGGATGCGCGCCAAGGCCGACGCCGAGCGTCTCGAGTCCGCGCTCGAGATGTGGGACGACGGGGTCTGCATCATGCGCGAGAACCTTCGTCGCCGATCTCCCACGGCGTCTCCGGAGGAGATCGAAGCTTCGCTCGATGCCTGGTTGATCACGCGATCCGGTGCGGAGCATGGCGACGGTGAGGGTGTCCCCGTCGGCTGGCCGCGGCCCCGCCGATGAGCAAGCTCGCTGACACGCTCCACGACTTCGTCTCTCGCTTCGCCGAGAGTCATCGACTCGTGCTCGTAGGAGGGCTCGCGGTCTCTGCCCGTACCTTCCCCCGGTTCACGCGTGACGTCGACTTCTCGGTCGCGGTCAGCGACGACGACGCGGCCGAGGCCCTGGTCCACGCGGCCCAGCGCTTCGGGTATCTCGTCGAGGCGACGCTCGAACACCGCCCGTCGGGTCGACTCGCGACGGTGCGCCTGCGTCGTGGTCGGGATCCGATTGTGGACCTCCTGTTCGCGGCGTGCGGGATCGAGCCGGAGATCGCCGCCGATGCGACGACGCTCGTCGTGCTGGCTCAGGGCGTCCCGGTCGCGACCGTCGGCCACCTGATCGCGATGAAGCTCGTGTCGCGCGATGCACGACGGAGGCCTCGCGACGAGGAGGACCTGATCGCTCTCGCGCGCGTCGCCGACGAGGCCGAGTGGGCTCGTGCGGAACGAGCCGTGGAGTTGATCGAGGAGCGCGGGTTCGGACGCGAGCGCGACCTGAGAGCGGCCCTGCGCCAGCTGCGCGAGCTCGATCTCACAGACGACTGAGCACCCTCGAGGATGTGCGTGGTTCGTCGAGCCCGACCCGGATCTGACGCGCATCGAAAGGATTGACATCAACTCCAGAGCTCGGCGGATGCGCCCGGAAAAACTCGGTCACACGGCGTACAAAGGGGGAATTTGGCGCGGCTCGCCCACAATCAGAAGGCCACCAGCACTCCTCACCAGACGCGCGGCGCAGCTCTGCGCTGCCTCGCTGAGTCGAAGCCGATGTTCGGGGGCACGGCGTGAGCCCGCGGTCTTTAGCAGTCGGGTTCGGCGTCGATGAAAGACGATGCGTCGCTATCGGGCGGGGCGCGACCGGGCCGCACCGGCATGACGCTGCGGCTTCAGCGCCAACCGCCGACGATCACGCGGGCCGCGCGACACCATCTGCCCGCGCGCGCATTTCACCGAGGGCCCGTGAACACACCATGACCGGCTAACGCGACTCGAAGAACAGACCCGCTGGGTAGGTCGCCATACCGGGCACCATCGCGCGAAGGCGCACCGTCCGTGTCTCGCCGCTGAGGAGGGTCAGCTCGATCAACGCCACGCGGCGAGCCTTTGGAGTGAGGGTCACCGGCACGCTCTTGCCGTCCACGAGCAGGAGGCCATCCCAGTCGCTCGGAAAACTGCCGTCGCTGAGACTGCCGAGGGAGACGACGACGTGCCGGGGCGCCGCATCCGTCCCGTCGTGCGCGAACTCTACCTCGAGAGCGTACACGTTTCCGTGCATTCCGACCGCTTCACTCGCGCTGTCGTCGTAGTGACCAAGCGCCTGAAACGCCTGAACTTGAGGATGAGCGTTACCGAGCGAGCTGTTCACAAGCAGCCCTACGTGACGCCCCTTCGGCGGCACCTCCACGCGCAGCTCACCCGCCCAGGTATCGTTGGCGTACACGCCCGCCGTCGTTCCGAATACCACCGCCTCGCTCTGGGGGTCCCCGATGGTCCCGGGCGCCGCTGACTCGGTCGCCTGGAGCACCTCGGCCAGCGTCGGGCCACTCGTCACGACGAGGAACATCTGCACCGAGCCCGTCGTGTAAACCGCGAACCGCGCATCCACCTCGGCCCCCACCTTCAGCACCTTCTGCCAAAGAATGCGCGGCTGCCCCGGTGCGAGCGCGGTCGGCTCCTCGTGCGTCGCGTAGGCTTCGGTGAGCCAATCGCTTGATACGCGAAAATCCGGACTCACTTGCAGGCCGAGTCCGCCAGCTTCCGTCTGCGTGTAACCGGAGCCCTCGAGCGCGGTCGTGATGCCTTCGGGCGCCGCGTTGCGAACCAAGAGCGTGACAAATTTAGCTGTTTTTGCAGCGTTTTCATGCCGAAACCAAACACCAAAGTCGCCGCTCAAGGGAACCGCCTTGCCGCCACGAGTCGGCGAAGGCCCAGCACTTCCATAGAGAAGCCCGTCGCCCTCGAACGCGAGCGGATTCGAGCTTGTGAACACCGGCCGCCCCGTCCCGCCGCCCGGCAGGGCGAGCAGCGTCGTCACGCTCGGCAGCGGCGAAGGCAGCAGCCCCGCGACCCACTCCGAGGCACCCACGAGCCCCGAGCCGTCACCGCCGCCTCCGCTCGAAGACCCGGTGGGGGCTCCGAACGACGTGCCGGTACTGACCAGGGCAGAGCTTTCCGCGCGGCCGCTCGAGCAAGCGCCAGCGAGGAACACCGGAGCGACGGTGACCGCGACGGCGACGGCGGCGAAAAGCTTCCGGAACGGCATTGACCGTAGCGAGTGTAGCGCGGCGAATCAGAGATCCACTGCACTAAAAACAGGTCGGAAGCCCCGGAGCGAGAAGGATGCGTCGGGCTTTGAAAGGACGCCCCCTCGCCACAAACGGGGGCGCGTGAATGCCCAAGCGAACTTCTGCGACGCGAGGCGAGAGGATGGCCCCTCAGACCGGCTCTTGCATCAACTCGCGCCAGTCCTGGGTGACCAGAACACGCTTCGGCACCGGTCCCTGGTAGCCGCTCGTGCCCGCACCACCGACCACCAGCCAACTGCGCTTCGGGAGCGCACAACTGACCTCCTCGATGTAGGCGCTGAGAGCGGCCTCGGGCGCCGAGACAACCATCGACACACAGACCCAGTCGGGTTTCACAGCATGACTCGTCTTGTGAAGCTCGCTCGCGGGAAGATTGGGGCCGAGGTACGTGATGCGCCATCCCGAAATGGCCAACTGCACCGCCGTCCCGAGGGCACCAAGCTCGTGCAAATCACCGGGATACGTCGTGCAGATCGCGTGAGGTCCAGTGCCGCGCACGGCGCCGAGTTGCATCAACATCGCCATGAAGCGCTCGCGACAGAACGCTGTCACATAGTGCTCCTGAGCCATCGAGACATTCCCCGCTATCCAGCCTTCGCCGACGGCGCGCAGAACGGGGAAATAGAGTTCGACGATCAGCCGCGTGTACGGCAACGAAGCGTAGCGCTGGAGCACCTCTTCGGCACGGAGTGGCGAAAAAGCGAGCAGCGCCTGCAGGAGGTCCCGTCGAGCGGGCTCGAGCGAGGCCGACTCGGAACGATCGCTGAGCGCGCTCGGCCCTCCCTCGGACGCAAGGCCCGGGCGACGGACGATCAGGACCGCTTCGCTTATTTTGTAACCCTCTTCCGTGAGACGCTTCAGCCGCCTCAAAACGGCGAGGTCATCATCGGAATAGCTTCGGTAGTGGTTCCCGTGCCGCTCGGGGGCGACGATTCCGTACCGGCGCTCCCACGCGATGAGCGTGTTCTTCGGGATGCCGGTCAAATCGGACACGGTCTTGATGCGATAGCCCATATTTTTAATCGACAGAAACGCCCGGAAACTGAGTCAAATGCTGATGAAGTGCGCGCTCGTGCGGGCGCGAACCGGGACGCCAAAACAAACTCATCCAGAACCAGAAACCGAGCGCTGAGCACACGCCGACCACCTTGTCGGCAAACGAAGCGCGCGTTCTACCATGCAGGGGATTCGAACCATGGTGCCTTCTCAGGCGCACGCCGATCCCCCGGTAAAGCTTGCTCGCAACGACGATGGCGAGCCGTGAGCGCGCGGGGATGAAGGGCATTCCCGCGTCAGCGCTCTGATAATAGCGGTCGGCGAGCACGAGGAGCCCATCCACGAGGCGTGACAGCGAGGCCGGCTCGGCCGTTCCCGCCAGCAGCTGTTCCTGAGTGAGTCCCACCGCGTGAAGACGGCTCGCCGGTAAGTAGACGCGACCAAGACGTGCATCTTCGAGCACGTCCCGGCAGATGTTCGTCAACTGCATGCCCACGCCCAGGTCCACCGCGTGTGGCAGCGCGCACGGCTCTTTCACTCCGAGGACGCCGCACATCATCACGCCGACGGTGCCGGCCACCTGGTAGCAGTAACGGAGCAGCGCCGCGTCGTCGGCGATCCGAACCAGCCCGAGATCCGACTGAATCCCCGCCACCAGGTGCTGCGCTATGCCCGGAGCGAACCCGCGTCTGGCCGCGACCTCGCGAAAAGCCTCTGCGACTTCGCCTCGTTCGACGAGCTGAACGCGCACCCGCGCGACTTCGGGATTCGGCGCCTCATCGACCGCATCGTCCAGCTCGCGGCAATAGGCGTACACGAGCGACGCATCGTCACGGCTCGCCTGGGGCAAAAACCACGACGCCACGCGGAACGTTCGCGCGTGCCGTCGCAGGCTCTCACGCCCATGCTGAAGCGCGTTGACGGCGCTCGTCACGGGAGCCCGTGTTCGACTGCAGCCGCGCGAATCGTAGACGGCCGTACGAGCTCACGCGCCACCGCTTCCGAGCCCCGAGGCACGACGCGCTCGAGCACCCGCGCCGAGGACAAAACTCCCGGCACTCCGGCGCCCGGATGCGTGCCGGCACCAACGAAATACAGCCCCCCGACGTCTTCGGAGACGTTGTGATAGCGAAAGTACGCCGATTGTGTGAGCCGCGGTTCAAGGCCAAACGCCGCGCCGTCCATCGAGCGAAGCTCCGTCTCAAAGTAACGCGGATCGACCGAAAATGACGTCGTGAGATTCGCTTTCAAGCCCGGAAGACAACGCGCTTCGAGATGCGTGAGCACCCGGTCCAGATACTCGGGCGCCTGCTTCGACCAATCGATTCCGCTCTTTTGATTGGGCACGGGTGAGAGCACGTAGAAGCTCTCGTGGCCGGCCGGTGCGAGACTCGAATCGGTGCGCGTCGGGGCGTGAAGATAGAGCGAGAAGTCATCCGCGAGGGTCTTCTTCTCGAACACGTCGTGCAGCAGCCCCTTGTAACGCGGGCCGAGGACGATGGTGTGGTGGGCGACATCCGGAAAGGTTTTTTTAGCTCCGAAGTACCCGACGAAAAGGCCCATCGACTGACGCTTGCCGAGGACCGCTTTGTCCGAGTGCCGCGAGCGGTCCTTGGCGTCCAGAAGGCGGGTGTACACCGTGGACGGATCCGCGTTGCAGACGGCGAACGCGGCCGGAGTTCGCTTGCCGTCAGCGGTCACTACCGCCGTGACGTTATGCCCCGTGACCTCGAGCCGTTCCACCGGCGTGTCGAGCCTCACCTCGACATCGAGTTCCTCGAGGAGCTTCACCATGCCGCGCACGATCGATTGCGTCCCACCCATCGCAAAATGGACACCCCATTTGCGCTCGAGCCAATGGATCAACAGGTAAATCGCTGGTGTATGGAAAGGATTCCCGCCAACGAGGAGCGGTTGAAAAGTGAAAACCTGACGGAGCCGTTCGTCCTTGATGTACTTCGATACGAGCGAGTAGACGCTGCGGTACGCGTTCAAGCGCGCCATTTGGGGCATGATGCGGAGCATGTCGGACAGCCTTGTAAACGGCTTGTCGGCGAGCTGAGTGTAGCCAACATCGAAGATCCGCTGCGAGTGCGCGACCATCCGCCGGTAGCCGTCCACGTCGGCTGGATTCACGTCCTCGATCTGAGCGAGCAAGCGCTCTTCGTCGCCCACGTAATCGAAGTGTCCACCCTCAGAAAAGAGCACGCGGTAAAAAGGATCGACCGGGACGAGCTTGAAGTAATCCCGCGAATCACGACCGACGAGTTCGAACAGTTCGTGCAGGAGGTATGGCGCCGTGATCACCGTCGGACCGGCATCGAAGGAGTAACCGTCACGATCGAACGAGCGCGCGCGGCCGCCCGGCGAAGAGCCCGCTTCGAGCACGACCACGCGATGCCCCATCGCCCGTAATCGAATGGCCGCAGCGAGGCCGCCGAGTCCCGCACCGACGACGACAGCTGGAGCCTTGGATGAATTCAACATGGACGAAGACCCTTCGGAAGTTTTTTGGAATCATCGTGAGCCAGGCTCACGTCGGTCAAGTGGGCGATGGGCTTGAGCGCCAACTGGCAGAGCTCGAGCGCAGTTTTTTTAAGGGCGGGCTCCCGCTCGAGGACGGACGAGTCGCGAGTTTTGCGCTCGATGGTGGAGATGTGGTCAAGGACGTCAGCGAGCGCACCACCGACTCGAATTCTCTGGACGGCCTCTTGCGCATCCTTCGAGCTTGTGGCGTAGCGCGGCGCGTCCAGAAGGGCGCGTAACCAGCGGGTGTCCCTCGGGTAGCGCACGAGATGAGCCACCACGAGTGCGCTGATTTTTCCTTCGTAGATGTCGCTCGCCGGCTCGGAGCGGCCCTTCTCGCCGTAAAGGTCGAGCACGTCATCCTGCATCTGGAAGAGCTCCCCGAGTGGCAGAAAACAAGCCGCGATGTCGGCCGCTTCGCTCGACGAGCGTCCCGCCAGGAGCGCGCTGCCTTCGATGGCCATCGCCAGGAGTGCACCCGTCTTACCGCGGACCGCTTCGAGGTAACGAGGCCAGGGCACGAACTCGAGCGACTTCAACTGCAGCTCCGACACCTGGCCGCGCACGCAGGCCACCGCCGACTGAGCGAGAACGCGCGTCAAGCTGGCCTTCAGCGAAGGCTCGACGGGCAACTCCGTGACGACGAGGTAGGGCAGCATGAGCAAAAAGTCGCCGGCGTTGATCGCCTGCTCGACGCCGTAGCGCGCCCATACGGTGGCTTTGCCGCGACGCACCCGGTCCCCGTCCTGGATGTCATCGTGGACGAGCGTGGCGTTGTGAAGCAGCTCGACCGCTGCCGCCCAGCCGATGGCCGCTTGCCGAGGGGCACCGAGCGCGTCAGCGGCGTCGAGGACAAGG
>CANMZR010000107.1 GCA_947502375.1 Polyangiaceae bacterium | reverse complement strand
GCATGCGCTCCTTCGTGTTCTCGAAGAAGTGCCGCATCGTGACCGCCGTACCCTTCAACCATTCGGGGACGTACGATTGAACCTGCGGGGTTCGATTCGGGCGCGCAATGACCTTCGTCGGAACGGCCGCTCGCACGGCTGGCTTGGTCCAAGATGCTTGACTCACGCTCATGCTCCCATCTTCGTGGCTTTGACTCCACCGGCGCGCAGTGCGTAGCCGGCAGAACTCGAAAGCGCGACTCGCTTGTGTTTCGTCGGCTCCAGAAGGCCGGTGATGAGCGCGACGACCGCCAGAACCCCACCCAACGCGACGAGCGCTTGAGTCACGTCGGCGAGCGTTTGAAGGCCCGCATGAACCGCCGGTGACGCGCCATCGATGCCGAGAACGAGCACGCCCGTGACCAGAATGTTGATGAGCGCCGCGGGGAGCAATTTCGTCCAACCAAGCTTCATCAGTTGGTCGTAACGAAAGCGCGGCAGGGTCCAGCGAATGAAAACCTGAAGCCAGGTCATCACGATGGTCTTGCCGAAGAACGCACCAATGTGCAGAAGCGAGACCGCGAGGTGACTCAACTTCAGCTCGTACAGATTGGTCGCACCGAACGAAATTCGTAAGCCATCCGGATCGACGAACGGCAGGTGGTAACCACCGAAAAAGAGCGTCACGAGCAGGGCACTTGAAAACACGAACTCGGCGTATTCACCGAGAAAAAAGAGCCCGAACTTCATGCCCGAATATTCGAGAAAATAACCGGCGATGATCTCGCTCTCACCCTCGGGCTGGTCGAACGGGACGCGTTTCGTCTCAGCCACGAGAGCGGCGAGGAAAAGAAAGAACGCGACCGGTTGGACGAAAATGCCCCAGGCGTGGCGGCCCTGCCAGTTGACGATCTCCTGCATGTGCACGGAGCCGACAACCATCAACAGGCCCGTGATGGAAAGACCCATCGCGACCTCGTAGCTGACCATCTGACTGGTGGCTCGAAGGCCCCCGAGAAGTGCCCACTTGTTGTCACTGGCCCAACCGGCAATGGCGGCACCGATGATGCCAGTCCCCGCTATCGCAAAAACGTAAAGGAGACCGACGTTGAGGTCGGCCACGGCCAGGGAGACCGGTAGCTGGCCGACCGCGCAAAAGCCGCTGCGGTCGGCGAAGTTCGCCAGATGACCGAGGTCAACGAAGCTCAAGGCGTGGTTCTTATCGACGTCCTGAAAGCACAACGTGCTGCCCATCGGGATGACCGCAAAGGTGACGAGCGCAGGAAACATCGCGAGCAAGGGCGCCATCGCGTACAGCAATTTATCTGCGTTCTTGGGACGCAGATCTTCCTTCCAGATGAGTTTTATCGCATCGGCGACGGCGTGAAGAGTCCCGGCGAGACGGATGCCAACCTTTCCGTCGGGCACTTTTGCGCTAGCGTAAAAGGCACTTGCGAGAACGACCGCCGCGGCGAACGAACCGGAGAGACCCGTCCCCCAAGCGACGCCGCCCGAGGCACTCAGCGAACCGGGCGCAGACCGTGAGAGCGCGGACGCAACCTGCAGGAGCAGCGCCGCGAACACATGCACGGCGAGTCCACCATAAAAGTAAGACCGAGGCTCGAGCGAGGCGACCGCTTCGTCGAAGCCGTTATCGGCCCCGTGGCGACGCACGTTCGAAGACAAGACGAGCAGACTGAACCAGCCGACCAGGATCGCGAACTCGACGGCCTGGGTCATGCGCGCTATCTCGAGCCCGGGCATCGAGGTCCACATCGGGACCGCGAGCGCTCCTGCGATGAGGACGGCCGGGACCATCAAGAACATCTTCACGAGGCCGGAGCCCACGTAAACGACTGCGCGATTCGGACCGACGCGGTCTTGAAGCATCGCGCTCTGGCGACGGTCAAGCCACACGCTTATCGCCGCCATGTTCAGCAGGAACAGCACCACGACGAGCACTTTGACGAACGATACGACAAGGCTGGCCCAGGTCACGGTTGCACCTCCTGCTGAGTGGCGAGCGGCTGAGCCGGCCCGGTTTCCGAAGAGGTGGCCGGAACGACAAGCTCCGGCGAGGCGGGAAAGAGCAGCGCATGGATGTCTGCCCGGGTTTTCCAGGGAACGCCGAAACCGAGCGCACGCGTGAGAGCCACGACGAGCTGCCAGCCCGGATGGGCATCACCGCGCGGGACGAGCACCCTTTCAGCTTCTTGGCGCAGGCCCTTCGCGTTCACGTACGTGCCGGGCGCCTCCGCCCAGGATGTGGCGGGCAAGGCGATGTGAGCAACCTGCGAAAGAGTGCCTTCGTGGCTCGCTATCGAGACGAAACCCTTCAGTCGCGAGAGCTTTTCCTTGGACTTGTTGGCGTCGCAATCCACCTCGGAACCGAGGCTCACGACGTAATCGTAATGACCCTTTCCGATGGCCTCGACGAGCGCGGAAAAAGGCTTCGGCGGCGCGAGCTCGAGCGTCTTGGCCACGAGCGTGACGCCGGCACCGTTCGGGTTGCAATCGGCAACCATGAGGATGCCATCCGCGGCACCGTCCTTACGACGCGCCACAAAGAAGTCCGTCGCACCGAAGAAGACCTTGGCCACATGCGCCAGCGCAAAGTTGTCCTCACACGAGTGCTGTGCGGACAGAACAATTGCGATTCTTCCGGGTTCGGCCTCGAAACCACGGAGTTTCTCGACGGCCTGCTCGAGCGCTTCGTCCAGTTTCGAATCCTCCCCGCCCACGAGCGCATTGCCAAGGCGGCCTTCGTGCGCCTCAGGATACGAGAGCATGCCCTTGTCACACATCCAGTAACCGTTGACAGCTTCGTTGTCCCGCGGTCGGTAACGGTAGGGCGTGTTATCACGCGGATCGAAGTCGAGGTGCGCATTGCAGCCCGTGGCGCAACCTTGGCACACGGAGCGCCCGGAGCGCAGGAACCACACGCGAGCCTTGAAGCGAAAGTGACTCGAGGTGAGTGCGCCGACCGGGCAAACGTGCTCGGTCATCAGGGAATAATTGTGGTCGAGCTCGCGCCCCGGAGCGACGACGATCTCGTTGCGATTCCCTCGCTGACGCATGTCGAGGACCGGATCCTTGGCGAGCTCGTCGCTCACGCGGATGCAGCGCGTGCACATGATGCAGCGCTCCGCGTCGTAGACGATGGTCTCACCAAAAACGACGGCCTTCGGCTTGTGGACCGGCTCGTCCAGCATGCGCTTCGGCGTACGGTCGTGCTCGAGCCAATAGTCTTGTAGATCGCACTCGCCAGCTTGGTCGCAGATTGGACAATCCACTGGATGGTTCAAGAGCAAGAGCTCCTGAACCTCTTTACGAGCCTTCGCGACTTCCTCGCTCGTATCCGAAAGGACGCTCAGGCCTTCCGAGCACACCTGCTGGCACGCGGGGATGAGCTTGGTCTTCTTCGCCGTGACGTAGTCGTTCTTTTCGGCGTCCCAATGAAGGACGTCGAGCTGCAGCTTCGGCCGCCCGGGAGGAGGCTCGACATCCACGAGGCACATGCGGCAATTCGCGGGCGCAGAAAGCCCAGGATGCCAGCAATAATGCGGGATATCTACGCCGGCTTTGTAGGCCGCCTTGATGACGGTCTCGCCCTTCTCGAAGGGAACCGTGCGACCATCGATTTTGATCGTTCCGTCAACCATGGCTCATCAGTGATCGCACTCGCCGCCGATCATGTTGACCGACCCGAAGGTCGGTACGACGTCGGGAAGCATCCCGCCGACAATCATCTCTTCGACGCCCTGCATCGTGGCGAAGCACGGCGGCCGAATCCGAATGCGGTACGGGGTACCACTACCATCGGACACGATATAAAACCCGAGTTCACCGTTCCCGGCCTCGGTGTAGGA
This sequence comes from Polyangiaceae bacterium, assembly GCA_947502375.1. Lineage (GTDB taxonomy): Bacteria > Myxococcota_A > Polyangia > Polyangiales > Polyangiaceae > SYFR01. The sequence goes on along the minus strand of CANMZR010000107.1, from coordinate 8,858 downwards.
GTAGCACTCGCCAGCGGGCACCTTGATGCCCTCCATGATGATCTTGAAGTGCTGAATCGTTCCCTCGATCGTCGAGTAAACGTCTTCTTTGGGGGGAAGCACGATGCGTGGGTCGTCGATGTTGACAGACCCTTCGTCCGCCATCTGTTCAAGGGCCTGTTCGATGATGCGCGCGCTCTGGCGAATCTCTTCTTGCCGGCACATGAAGCGGTCAAAGTTGTCACCACTCGTACCGACAGGAACGTCGAAATCGTAACGGTCGTAGGTCAGGTACGGATGCACCTTGCGCACATCGTACGGCACACCCGTTGAACGCAACACGACGCCGGTCCAGCCGAGGGCAATTGCGCGCTCCTTCGACATCACGCCGACGTTCTCGACGCGGTCGAGAAAGATGCGATTCGCGAGCAACAGTTTTTCGCCATCGGCGATGAGCGCGAGCACCGCGGGAACCGCCGCTCGCACCATCGATTTAAAGTTCGCGGTGGGTTCCTGAGCCATCCCGCCCACGCGGCCAAAGCTATGGGTGACCCGAGCTCCCGTCTCTTCCTCGAAGACGTCCCAGATCAACTCCCGCGCCTTGGCGAACCAAAGGAACGGCGTAAAGGCTCCGAGCTCCATCGCCATCGCGCCCGAACAGACCATGTGATCACAGATGCGGGCGAGCTCGCCAAGCACGACTCGGTAATGCTGGCAGCGCTCAGGGACGCTCACACCGAGCATTTTCTCGACCGCGAGCGAAAAGCCGACGTTGTTGAGCATCGGCGATGCGTAGTTCAAGCGATCGACATAAGGAAACACCTGCGTCCAGGTTCCGCGTTCGCACATCTTCTCGAAGCCACGGTGCAGATAGCCAATCTGCACGTCGACCTTCGTTATCGTTTCGCCCGAAAGGTCAACGACCATCCGCACGGTGCCGTGCATCGCCGGATGCGCAGGCCCCATGTTGACTTGCATTGGTTCGTTGGGGAGTTCGAGTTCCCCATCGTCCAGCTCGATGTCCAGAGGTTCCATCTCAGCTCGCCTCGCTCACTCGTCGGAGAATCCCAGGGCGTTGACTCGGGGCTCGACGCGGTCGTGCGTCTGGCGACCGAACGGCATGCCCTCATGTTCGTCGAAAGGTGGCAGCTTGCCGACCGCTTCGGGGCGGTACTCGACCAGCGGCTGGGTGTGTTGCGCCGCATAATCTTTGCGCAGCGGCGAGCCGACAAACTCCGGGTACATGAGGATTCGCCGTAAGTCCGGATGGCCCACGAACTCAACACCAAACATGTCGAAACACTCGCGCTCGAACCAATCCGCGCCCGCCCAGATACCACTCAGGGTATCGATGGTCGCAGGCTCGCCAAGCCTGGCTTTCAAGCGCAGGCGGTGAAGCTTTTCAATCGAGCGAACGTGGAGGACGACCTCAAACCGTGGCTCACGACGATTCAGGTAATCCACGGCCGTGAGGTCGATGAAGTGATTCATCGCGCATTTCTCATCGTCGCGCAGGAACGCCGCGATTTCCTTCCAACGTGAAGGCACGACGACCGCGGTGTCATCGCCGTGTTGGCTGTGCGTCTCGATGACCGCGGCGCCGAACACCTCTGTAAGCCGTTGCAGAACTCGCTTGCTCATGGCTTGCTCGTTCGGAGCTCGACCAGCTGCGCGTGCGCGACGTCCGTCGAATGGCCCGTAGCCAGCTGCGAGGCAACGACGCGGGGGTCGGTCCGCGGCTTCACGATTCCGGGGGTGCGGTCACCGCGCTGAATTTTATCCTGCAACAGCAGCAGGCCATCGATCACCGACTCCGGGCGCGGTGGGCAACCTGGCACGTAGACGTCGACGGGAATGACTTTGTCGATACCCGCAAGGGTTGTGTAGTTGTCGTAAAAACCGCCACAAGAAGCGCAGGTTCCGAAGGCGAGAACGTACTTCGGATCGGCCATCTGGTCGTAAACGGTCTTCAGAATCGGCGCTTGCCGCTGGCTTATGGTGCCGACGACCCAGAGCAAGTCCGCTTGACGTGGCGAAAAACGCGGCGCCTCGGCACCAAAACGAGCCATGTCGAAGCGCGGACTCGCGAGCGCCATGAACTCCATCGCGCAACAGGCCGTTACGAACGGATACTGGAACAGCGAGTACTTTTGCGCCCAATTGAGCAAATCCTCGAAGCGCGTGGTTGCGAAACCCTGCTCTGAGCCGTCGAACACGTAGGTCTGAGATGCGGTCATTGCTTCCACTCCAGCGCGCCTTTTTTCCAGACGTAAGCGAGCAGCGCACACACGAAACCCTGCTCTGAGCCGTCGAACACGTAGGTCTGAGATGCGGTCATTTTTCCCACTCCAGCGCGCCTTTTTTCCAGACGTAAGCGAGCAGCACAAAGACAAGGATGAGGAAGGACCCCATCGTCCAGAGCCCCGACCAGCCGAGCGCACGAAGCTCGACCGCCCAGGGGTAGATCATGACGGCCTCGATGTCGAAGACCACAAAAAGCAGCGCCGTCAGATAGAATTTGACGCTCGGGCGCACGTTGCCCGCACCTTCACCAAGGTGCCCGCATTCGAACGGAAATTCCTTGGCTGGATTGGGATTTTTGGGGCCGAGATAAGTCGTTGCCGTGAACATGCCGCCAGCCACGAGACCGGCGACAAGGAACAGCAACATGACCGGGACGTAGGAGGCCATGGGCAGACGTGGGTTTCACACACGTGCGCCTCCGTGTCAATTGCAGGACGGACGACGATGCCTCGTATTTCGAGGCGCGGAGAAAACCGGGAGCAAACGGACCGGTACGGCTTGAAAGCGGCTGCGACGTCGGGACGCCTTCACGCTTTCGGTGACGAGGACGCCTTTACGCTTTCGCTGGCGCGCCAGACGTCAATTGCTGCCACGCTATCAGCGGCTGGCCCAACGCGGCGGTGAGCCACAGGTCCACCTCGGCCGTGTCTGCGGGCTTGGCGCCGGCTTTCTTGGCGGCAAGCAGGCAAGCGAGGGTCGCCATCTTGGAGTCACGCGCCTGGAAACAGCGTGCAAGATCCAGCAAATTGATGTGTTTTTCTACGCTCTCTTCCGGCGCCAGCATCGACGCGCGCCGCAGCGACCCGATGGCCTCTCCGTGACGATTGCCGTCCATCAAGATGCGACCGAGTCGGGCGAAGATGCGCGCACCCGCTACGCCCTCTTGCGCATACTGCACCGCGAGCCGCATCACCTCTTCGCCTTGGGTGGCGTCGCCGAGCTTGCCGCAAGCCGTTCCGAGCAAACCGAGGCCTTCTGCGATGCGCTGCCGGGCTGCCTCCGGAAGCATCTGACCCTCGGGGGTACGCCAGTAAACCGCCAGCGGCATCGGCCAACTGCCAAGCAGCTGAATGACTTTTTCCCAGCGATTTTCCTCGGCCGCCTTCTCGGCTTCCGCAACTTGGTTCAGATCGATAGCCGTCCCTGCGGCGGCGCGTTGGGTGCCTCGCTCGAGTTCCTCGCGGACCCAGTTGTGCAAGATTCGCCGGAACTCGGCCAAGTCGATGACGGCTTCCTCACCATCGAGATCGACGCGGAGGGAAGAAGCTCGACCCTCGAGCAGGAGCTCCCGCACACCAAACCCGTAGATCGGTGCGAGCAGCAACAAGCGGGCACCGATGTGCCGTTGCAACCCCTCCGCGTCATCCGCCGCGACCGGAGTCGTGGTCGTGACTGGGGGCTCGTCGCTGAGCAGCCGCTCGACGACCCGCCGACGAAACTCGACGACACTCAGACGTTCCGGCTCTTCGTCATCCGGCTCGCCAGACCCCGAGAAGCAAAACTCGACGAGCGAATTGTCCGGATTGAACCTATCGATCATGAGGGAGCTGACACGCGCCTGCTCGATCAACGAAAACGCAAAGAACCGCTCTCCGAGGACCTCACAGAGTGTCTGAAAGCTGCCGATGCTCTCCCCGAGACGCTCAAACCAGCCATCGGTGCGGATGCGATCGAGAACGATGGTGCGGAGTTTGCTCATACGCGGGGCCAAAAACTTCGGAAGGGGCCGAAGGGGCGGAAAGCGTACACGTTCTCGACAGGCACTGCGCGGAAAACCTCCGCTGGGTTATGGTCCGTCCACTCGTGAACCCAGACGCCCCCCGTTTGACGAAGACCGCGCTGCAGCTCGCAACGCAGCCGTGTCAGTTTCGCCTGGAAGTCAGTGCGCACAGCCTGCCCGGGTTGCGACGAGCCGGAAACCAAGATGCCATCTTGTGCCTCCCGGGACGAGGCCTCTTCGCACTTGCCGACGGACTCGGTGGGCATGCGGCAGGTGACGTCGCAGCACGCGTGGCGCTCGCAGCGGTTGAAGAGAGCCTGGGGCATCCGAGTTTTTTCCAGCAGCTCGATGACTTCATGAGCTCGCCCAATATCGACGAACAGCAAGCCCTCTCGGGAGCCCTAAGGAAGAGCGTGTTGGCAGCGAACCGTGCCGTCCTTGAGACCGCGGGGACGAGCCAAGCCTACGCCGGCATGGCCACCACGCTCGATGTCCTTCTTCTCACCGGTTCATGTGCGTTCTTTGCCCATGTTGGCGACGCCCGGGCCTACGTCCTTCGGTCGGGTCTATTGCTGCAATTATCGGAAGATCATTGCTCTTCGGACATGTTTCGCTCGACGGGCAAACGAGCGACTTCACGTTCACCCAAGGGTCCACTTTCCCAGTCGATCGGCGGACCGAGTCGGCTCGACATCCACACCGGCGTCGTGGAACTGACGGCTGCCACTCGCCTGCTCCTCTGCAGCGACGGAGCTTATCTCGTTCTCGACGAGCCGCTCGTGGCGGCCCAATTCGTGGCCGGCCTTCGTGTGGATTCCGGTGCCGCCGACCTCGTCGCCGCCGCGCACGCCCTCGACTCAGCCGACGACGCCTCGGCCATTCTCCTCACCCTCGGAGAGCCCTTGGGACCGCTCTCGGCTCAGCTTCATTCGAACGAGCTCGATGCACGGGCACTCGACGAATCACCGTTGCTCGTCGGACTCTCGGCGAGGCATCGGACGCGCGTGCTCGAGGCGACCGTCCTACTCGACCTCGAAGCAGGCTCGAGCCTCCGCAGCAGTGCGGCTGGCGATCGCTCCGCCTATCTGGTGCTCGACGGTCAGATTGCACTTTCAAACGGTCGCGTGCTCGGCGGCGCCGCCTTGGTTTTCGCGGAATCGCTGCTGGGCATCGCGTCGCGCGATCCGCTCCCGATTGTTCTCGAGCGAGCCCGCGTCCTGCGCCTTCGTGAAAGCGACTTCCTGGCCATCTGCCAGCCGGACTCGGGGCTCTCAGCCGAGCTGCATCGGCGACTCGCTCAACTTTTGGCGCGAGGACGCTGAGCGGCCTCCAGACGTTCGGAGGCCGCCAAGGGCGCTCGGGCTCACTCCGCTACGAGCAACTCGACTTCTTTCGCGACTTTCTCTTCTTCGCCGTCGGTGTAACCGCCGTGAACGAAGCGAACGACGCCTTTTTTGTCGACGATGTAGCTCGTCGGCATCTTCGGCGGATGGTAGACGTTCGCCGTTTTTTTATCTTTGTCCCAGAGCACCGGGAAGGTGACGTGAAGATTCTCGACGAACTTCTTGATGTCGTCGGCCTTCGTCTCATCGGGGTCATCCTGACTGACCGCGAGAATCGTGAGCTTGCCCGCCTGTGTGTCAACGAGCTCTTGGAGCTTCGGGAAGGACTTCTTGCAGGGCTCACAGAACGTGCCCCAGAAGTCGACAATCGTGACCGTGCCGTGCGCCTCGGCGAGCGTCTTGGGACCGTCTCCCACCACGAACTCGGCGGCCACGAGAGGCGCTGGCTGCCCGACCAAGCCGCCGCCTTCATGGGCTTCGGTCACCGGGACTTTCGGAGTCTCACCGGGCGCGCTCGAACAGGCCACCGTGGCGGCAGCCATCCACACGACAGCAACTTTGCCGAGCACCAAAACAAGCTTAGGGGAAACAACGTTCATCGAGATTCGCTCCTTGGGACAGGTACGCCAGGAATTTCTCGGTCGACGCCAACTGCGAAGTTTCTTCGCAAGCCGGACGTCGCCCCAAGGAACTCGCTGGAGGGATTACCCTCGTTTCGGCCGAACGGCAAAACGGAATTGCCACGCCCGCGCTTTCACTGGGCGCTTGGCGTCGTTCTTTTGGGCTTCGCTCGGTGCCCGGACCCGACGGGGCGCTGCGGTCCTCCGAACCGCGCTACCTCGCCCGCGTCGGTGGCCTCGTCGAGCTGCCGACGCGCCGAGTGTTGAGTGGGCGTCCTTGTCAAACTCTGTCCAGTCAATGGCGATGAGCGCATCTTTCCGATCGCTTAGGATGAACGCCGCCCACTGTCGCCCGAAGTGAGCCTGCCCCGTTTTGGTGGACACCCCGCAAAAAACGACGCTCTCGGAAAGTTCACCGACAGCCGCCTGGTCCGAAAACCCTGGGCCTGGCTCGTCCGTCACGGTTTCTTGGACGACGTTTCGACAGGTCCCTGCTTCGACCTTCCCCTGCTTCGACACGCCCCAAGTGCGACCGACCGATGCGCTAGCCGCAATCAACTCAAAAGATGTCCTGTCTTCACAAAGATAGTGCAGCCCTCTTTGCTGAAAGGCTGGTGAGCGCTCATGTGAGGGCTTCTGATCCATGAGCCGGCCGGATAGCGTCCATACTCGTCTTCAAACACGCCATCGATTACGAAGATCTCTTCTCCGCCATGGTGTCTGTGTGGACTGAAATAGGTTTCAGGTGCCCACTTTACTAAAGTCGATCCACTGCCCTGACGCATCAGGGGCATGACGTTCAGGCCGGGCACCATGCCTTGATACCAAGCTGCTGTTTTCGTATCGAGCACTTCTCGCTCTACGTGCTCCAGGCCAAGGTGGCGTAGCTTTACAAAAAGAATGCAACCGGTTTTGCTGTGAGGTGCATGTGAAGAGCCTGGAGGATTCATGATGTAAGTGCCAGCGGGGTAGTCGCCAGCCTCGTCGCTGAATATTCCATCCAACACCAATATCTCTTCACCATACTCATGGGCATGGGTTTGAAACTTAGATCCGGGTAGATAACGAACGATAGAGGTTGCTTTGGCGACCTCGTCACCGGTGCGCTCAAGCATGCGCCTCTCGACCCCTGATTCAGGGCTGGGGATCCAAGGTAAATCATGGTGGTTAATCACAACCCTCTTGCTGTAATCAGCGTTGATCTTCATTGATTGCCCTAAAAAATTTGGAAAAGTACCGAAGCATAGCAACAAACTAGCTTGGCTACGCGGCCTGGCTCAATGGCATCTTGCGCCTGGCGGCAGAGTTTCATCTGTCGCTGAACTTTATGCTATAGAAAGGCGTCGGCGAGCTTCAGCCGGCGTCGGGCTTGCTTCGACCTTTTGAGCACGAGCCTAGAAGCGATGCTAGATAGCCTTCGTTAGCCACATTGAGACCACCGGCCATGAATCCCCTGAACCCGAAAAAACTGCTGCTGAGTAAATGGACTTTCGTGACGCCCGTGGTCAAGCAAAAGCACTTTCTTGTCAGTCGAGTGATCCTGCCAGAGTTGCCCACCGATCCTATTGAGTTGGTGGAAGTCGAAGCCGTGTTTTCCAAGGCAACCCAAATCATCCCGTGGCGCGATCTGCAAAACGCTGAGGTCTGGCGGCAAGGGTGGGTTTAAGCTTCAAAATGACCCCACGGATTATTCGTGCATAGCCTCTCATCCGTCATACCAGTGCGATTTTTCAACGGTGGCGGATGCGCACCGTGAGGGAACGGGATGCCGCTCCCCCCGCGATTGTGAGGTCGGCGACGGGTTCGCCCGCCGTCATGGAGAGGGTACCCGGGCCGGTGAGCCGGACGACGGCAAGTCCTTCGGATTCCGAGGAAAAACAGGGCGCGGCTGCCGGTACGCCGCAGGACGCGAGGAGTTTTCCGTCGTACGCGAAGGTGAGAGGCCCCGACGCGTCTGCGCGCTGCTCGAGGCGGTAGGTGAGGGCGCCTCCGTTTTCCGCAAACGTGCTGCTATCCCCCAGAAACACATGCAGAACGCGATCGTCGCCGACGCTCTCGGGGCCCGGAACTTCCTTTGAAGGGTAGCTCGCGGTCATCACCGCGCCCGGGGGGAAGGTCGGCACAATCGCGCCGGCCCGGACGAACACGGGGATCTCTTCGAGCGGTGCGCTGACGTCGCTCCGTCCGGCTCCGTCGAGTGGCGCGCCTCCGCTCCACGGGAACCAGCGCCCCGCGGGGAGGTAGACCGAGCGCGACGTGGCGCCGGCCGTCATGACGGGCGCGAGCAGCACGTGGGAGCCCACCATCACCTGATCGGTGATGGGCCAAGTCGCCGCGTCGCTCGGGTAGTGCAGGAACATGCCGCGCCAGATGGGCATCGAGGTGTCGGCGGCTTCACGCGCGAGACCTTCGAACCAGGGCATCAACGCCATGTGGTGCTCCGCGTAACGTCGGAAGTGAGCCACGGTGTCGGCGTCTTTTTCCCAAGACCAGTTCTTCGAGGCTTGCTGCCCGTGGTGCGTGCGCATCACCGGGGTCCACGCACCCACCTCCGTCCAGCGGAAGAAGACTTCCTTCGTCGAGCCGGGGTTCGTGGTGGATTGGTACCCCGCGATGTCATGTCCGTAGGTCGAGATCCCAACGATCCCGAGGCCGATGCCGATCGGTAGAATCGTCGGTAGGCCGTCGTCCACGTCCATCGAGGTGCGCTGGTCGCCGGCCCAAAATACATCCGTCAGCGCGGGCGTGCCTAACCAACCCGAGCGCACAAAAAACACGCGCTCGATGCCATCCTTGACGCCGTCCACGGCTTCTCGCGCGATCTCCTGCCAAGCGACGGGGTAGCGGTTGTGCGTGTCCGCGCCGCTGCCGGCCGCGGTCTTCGCGTCGGTA
>CANMZR010000106.1 GCA_947502375.1 Polyangiaceae bacterium | reverse complement strand
GTTTCGCTTTGAAGCCGGCGGGCGCAAGCAACGCCGGCACGTGGAAGCCCATCGATACGAGTCTTGAGCTCTCGGCACGCTCCCAGAACGTAGCGGTCTGGACGGGCGAAGAACTGTGCGTCTGGGGTGGCTGCGGCGGTGAGAGCTGCGAGGACACCCGTGAGGACGGTGGTTGTTATTCCGTCGTGAACAACAGCTGGCGATCGCTGCCGAGCGAGCCGACCTTCCCCGGTCGGGTTGGCGCTTCGGCGGTCTGGACAAACAAAGAAATCATTGTATTTGGCGGAACCCGCGACGGCAAGGTTGTCGAAGGCGGCGGACGTCTCGTTCCCGAGAATGTTGCACCATGAAGCGATCGATCTCCGTTTTGCCTTTTCTTGTAAGTTGCGTCGTAGGGCTCGGCAGCGGCTGCGGACCCCGCTCGCCTTCTTCCAGCAACGTGACCGCGAGCGGTTCGGGTTCCACGAGCACGGGCATGTCCTCTGGCTCCGGCTTGCCGTGCGCCGGCGCCAGCTGCCCGTGCATCACGGCGTGCCATCCGCGCTCGGCCGAGCTGGCCTGGACACCGTTACCGACCACCGATGCTCCCTCCGCCAGGAGCCTGCACACAGGAACCTGGACCGGCAAAGAGATGGTGGTCTGGGGCGGGATAACGGACGGCGCGGGCAACGCCACCGGCACTGGAGCGGCCTACAATCCCGCGACCGATGCCTGGCGCACCATCGCGAGCGCGGGGGCACCGAGCGCGCGCCATTCGCACCAGGCGGTGTGGACCGGCAAACAAATGTTGCTCTGGGGTGGCTTCGCAAAAGGCGGTTACGCAAAAGATGGTGGTGCCTACGATCCGGAGACGGACACGTGGACACCCATCCCCGATGCGCCAGTCGGCGGCCGCACCCGGCACACGGCCGTTTGGACGGGCACCGAGCTCGTCGTGTGGGGCGGTCTCGATGGTGCCGGCGCCCGAGCCGACGGCGCGCGCTACGCCCTCGCGACCAAGACCTGGACCACCATGAAAGGTTCGGCCCCCAAGGGCCGCGCGTCCCACGTTGGGCTCTGGACAGGGACGGAACTCTTGGTTTGGGGCGGCACCGACACGTTCGACTGGTTCGCCGACGGCAAGCACTTCGATGGGGCGAGCAACACCTGGAAAGGCGCCACCAACACCACCAACGCACCCGCTCTTCGCGAGAGCGCGACGGGTCTCTGGACGGGCACGAGCGCGCTTGTCTGGGGCGGCTGGAACGGGGGTGATTACCTCGACAGCGGTGCGGTGTACGATCCCGCCGCGCAAGTCTGGTCCGAGCTTCCTGGCGGCGCTCCCGAAGGGCGTTCAGGCCACGTCGCCCTCTGGACGGGGGACGAGCTGTTCGTGTGGGGCGGCTGCAACGGAGACTCGTGCAGCACGTTGCTCGGCAACGGTGCCCGCTTCACAGCCGACGCGGGTTGGACGCAGCTCTCCGCAAACGCGAAGCTCACTCCACGGACCGGTGCGGTGGGTGTCTGGACGGGCACCGAGGTGCTCGTCTTCGGCGGCAACGACGAGAATCTCAAGCCGCTCGGCGGCGGCGCTCGCGCAAGTCTCTGAGGAGTTCTCGGCCTGCTCGCTCGCTCAGTCGATCGACGCCAAGAAGACTTGCGCGCCTTGTGACCAAGCCGCCACGTAGCGATGCCCGCCATCGAGCGACGGCTGCCGAGCGACGGCCAACGTGGCGGCACTGGCATCGGAACCCGGCGCTGACAGCGCCAGCGCATTTGACCAGCGATCCACCTCACGAAGCCCTTTCGCGTCGACAGCGGAACGACGCATCAGCACCCGCCAATGGCTGCCGCTATAGCCTCGCCACAACACCACCACGGTACCGTCTGCCGCAACCTTGAGGACGGGAGCAATACCGCGCTGTCCACTGAGGCGCATGGGCTCACGTCCGTGGGCGAGCCACCGCCCCTCCGCGTCACGATGGGCCAGCATCACAGCCCAATCGTCGCCGACCTTCTGCTCCCACGTGACGTAAAGATCCCCGGTCCGCGCGAAGGCGATGCGGGTGTTCCATGCGAGGTCCACGGGCACGCTGAAGCCTTCATCGATCCCGGGTCGAGTCCACACCCCATCGCGCGTGCGTTCGGCCAGAAACACGGCCATTTTGCCACCAGGAAGCACCTGCCGCCACGCGATCGCCGCGCGACCATCCTCGGCCACCGCAGGCTCCGGATTCTCGACGTCTCCTTCCGGGGGCGAAAGTGCATCCTCGTCTCGCGCATGCGTGAACGGCCCCGCGACGCCAGCCCGCTCGCTCGCCATCACCCGCAGCTTGGAGCCTACGGACTCAAACCACGTGAGCACCATGTCACCGCGCTCGTTGCGCGCAAGTTCGGGATGGTTTGAGTAAATGAAGCTCACCGACAAGACGTCCTGCGCACTCGAAGGACGCCGGAATTCGCTCGCGCCGGCGTCACGCGTTGCAACGCAGATCCCTCGCCGAAGCCCAGCATCCATGCCTTGATTCCAGGTGACCACGACCTCGCCGTCGGGATGGGCAAGCGCGGAAGTCTGCAGGGCATACGGAGGAAACGAAAATTGACCACCACCAGGCGGCTCCCCAAAGTCGCCATCCCCTAGCCCGACGCGCACGGCCACGGCCCGCTCGCCAGCCTCGCTGCTCTGTAGCCAAACGAGCGCCGCGTGAGCATCGTCCACCACGGAAAGCCGCGGCTCGCTGTTGAAGCCGTCAACGCCCAGGCTTACCGCCCGTTCTGACCAGGCCACCCCCGTCTCGCGCGCGACGACAATGCCGGTGCCCCCGTAAGCCTGCTCCTCGAACGCCAGCCAAGCCCTTCCCATTCGGTCGATGTCGATGCTCGGCTGATAGGCGGCGCTACCGAACCCCGACGCTCCGTCGGGAAGACTCCACACACGCGGAGCACAACTACCATCGGTGGGCACCGACCAGGACGAGCAGCAGGCGCCGTCCGCCGCGGCACCGTGCTCACAGCTCGAATAAGAATCGAGCGTGCACGCCGACGAGAGAACCGACATCAGGAGCGCAAAGCCGAAACGCATCCAGCAACTGAACCACAAAAAGCCGACGCCGCGAACCCCCCTGAAGGGAATCGCGGCGTCGTCCGTTCACGTAAGTTCAATCGGGGGTCGGTGTTGCGCCACGCCCGAGCGCTCGCGCACCGAAACCCTCAGACTACGTTTCTACACTCGATCACTTGCAGGTAGCTTCGCAACACAGAATAGCCCGGGGGACACCAGTACCACACGGGCCGGCGCAGCCCTGTGAGTTGCTATTGTTACAGAGATGTGCGCCGCTCGCGCCATCGTAAAACGTATCGCCATCAAAGTGGTAGACCATGGTTCCAACAGGAGTGCCGCCCGCCTTGTTCGTTTGATTGGCGGACGTCGCGAACCACTCACCATCGGAGATGTGACCGGTCGGGTACGTCCATTCGTTGCAACGACCACCGGCTCCCGCCTTCCAGGAGCAGACCTTCGTTTTCCCGTCACACACCGGAACTCCAGCACCCCCTCCGTTTGCGCAGTCCGAATCGACAGCGCATGCCTTGTTCGTATTCGTCGGCACGCTCGTCGTGCGGTGCAGCCAGAACGTCAGGTTGGCGGGAACGAGGGCGAGCTCCCCCGCGGCGTCAGCCGCTACGATCTCAGCGTATTTACAAACATGGTCGGCACCGATCGCCTGGCACATCGCGTTGCCCGCATTGAGCCCCTCGATCCCGTTGTAGCTCCATTTCGCGGTCGGCCCCATGCCCGTCTTTTCTTTAGGCACCAGGATGTTTGAGACGTAGTCCTTGTAAATCTTGGCACCCGCACACGGGTTACCGCTCGACGATGACGTCATGACCGGGTTCTTGCAATCGGTCGCGCACTTGCTGCCGAACTCACCGTTGTTCTTGCCGTCGTCGCAGTCTTCACCCATCTGGATGATCCCGTCACCGCAGACGGGGTTCGTGCAAAGGTTCGTGCAGTTATCGTCGGCAACCTTGTTGCCGTCATCGCACTGCTCACCATCGTCGACCACGCCATTGCCGCAGGTCGTCGGCGCATTGCTCGTGCAATTGTTTTTGCACAGGTCGTTATCGACGTCGTTCCCGTCATCGCAGACTTCACCGGGGTCGAGTTTACCGTCGCCGCACGTGTTCATCATGCCGGTGGCCGTGGACGTGGTCGCACTGCCGCCGCCGCTGGTGTTGCCACCGGTTTTGCAGGCGTTCGAACAGGCGTCGCCATCGTTGCTGTTGCCGTCATCGCAGTCTTCGCCCGACTCGACGAGGGCGTTGCCGCAAATACTTGTGCCGCCACCGCTGGGACTGACGTTCTCGCCACTTCCACAAGCGCCAACGAGCGCCGTAAAGCCCGTAAAACAACCAGCGATTCCAAGCCAAGTCAGTGAATTCAACTTCATGTTCCCATTCTCCTAATACGCCCGAGTTCCAATGCCGAGCCTCGAGGCTAGCACAAGTTAAGAAGCAGTAAAGGTCTCGGCCGGAAATTTCGCAAGGCCCCCGAGCGCTTTCGTGTCAAAAGCGCGCGCGCGGCAATTCGACGCGCCGCTCGCTTTACAATTTGAACGTCGCCAGCGCGGGCTTATCCGGCGTGACGTTCTTTCGTTGCGAGCGGGCGGCCCCGCCCGCGGGCACACAGGTCACCGTGTGAGCCCCCACCGAAACGGTGGCGTTGAAGCTGCTTCCACCGCCCTGGGCTTTGCCGTCGACACTCCATTGGCAGGTGCCGCCTGAAGCAATTCCGATGAGCTTCCCCGTCGTCGCTGCGCTAGCCTCCGGGTCAGGCTTCGGGTCAGGCTTCGGGTCAGGCTTCGGATCAGGCTTCGGGTCAGGCTTCGGGTCAGGCCTCGGCTCCCTGCCTGACAACCCACTGACAACGTTGCCGCCGACCGTGACGGGAACGGGCACCTGCGCAACCACAACCCCAGGTCGGGTCGAGGCACTGGGCTCCGCTACCGCGACGTCCGTCGCGCCGATCACACTGCTGGGCACCGCGCTTGCGCCCGACCCCACGGTCGTGGCGTCCACGGACGTGCTCGGCAGGGCGTCGCCGGACGTTTTCGGTGGCATGGCTCCCAGGTCCGCCGCTGGCGCCTCCCGTGGTGCCCGCGACTTAAACAAAAGCACGCCCCCGAGGCCTACCATCGGCACGAGGAGCCCAGCCACGACGAGCCCCCATTTTGATCCGCCCTTCCGCTCCGCAACGGCCGGTGCCGCGCCGACCCGAGGGAGCGCCATGGGAGCCGTCCGTGCAGGCCCACTGCCCGTGCTGCCCGGGGCCGTACTTTGCGGCAACCCGGCCGAGCTCGTGCGTTGCGGTGAGGGAATCGAGCCACGCCCCGGAGCAGGTTGATTCATCGCCGCGAAGGGCGAGTCGTGCATGAAGCTCGTCTTCTCGAGGTCGTTCTCGACATCGATCGGAGACTGCATAATGACGGTCGAAGAGCCCTCTTCGTCGTCATCGAGGAGCGAACTACTGCCCGCTGCGAGCGGCGACGTGGGCGAGACGGCGACGTCCGCGGCGGCTGCCGGCGCAGCGTGCGCAATGCGACCGATTTGATCGACGAGGATCTGTCCTTCTGGACTCGCGTACGGCCGAATCGCGTGCGCGAATGCGTAAATGCTCGCAAAACGCGCAGACGGATCCTTGGCGAGAGACCAGCTGATGATCTGGTCGAGTTCACGCGGCAGGTCGGGTCGAAGGCGCGTGATGGGCATCGGCTCATCTCGCGAAATCTTCAACATGAGCTCAGCCATCTCGCCACTAAACGCGGGCACGGCAGAGAGCATCTCGTAGAAGATGCAGCCGAGCGACCAAACGTCCGTGCGTGGATCGACAGCGCCCCTTCGGACCAACTCCGGCGACCAATAATTCGAAATGCCGAAAATCGCGGTCGCTTGGTTGTCTGGGTCATCGCTACCGGACGGACCCTTCAAGACCTTCGCGGTTCCAAAGTCGATCACCTTCAGCGAACCTGCACCGCGCTTTTGCGCAATGAACAAATGCGAAGGCTGAAGCTCACGCAGGACGATGTTGTGGCTGTGGCATTCCTGGACGACTTCGCCGGCCTGGAGAAGGAAGTTGACGGCTTGGTCAAGCCGGAGCGCTCCGTGATTCCGGAGGTGCGTCGCCAAGTCTTGCCCCTCCAGGAACTGGCGCACCATGAAAAAGGACCCATCCGAATGGGTGCCCACGTCGATGATGCGAGCGGCGAATTCGCTCTCAAGCTTCGAGAGGGTGCGTGCTTCGCGCCGAAAACGCTCAAGCTCTTTTTCATCGCACAACGACGGCGACATCAAACGAATGACGACGTGTTGATCAAACTCCGTGTGGCGCGCCTCGAGGAGAAACCCCCGGGAGCGTCCGAGCACGCGTGTGACGCGGTACTTGCCTGCTACGATGTCACCGGGACGCATGAGAACCACTCATCAACCGTTCGACCTCAATCGAACGGAACGCCTGACGGGGCGTTTTCCTAACCATGCCACGAGTCGGGTTCAAGGCGAACTCTTTCGAGGAGACACCAGAAACGCAAAAAAGAAATTTCGTGTTCTTGAGCGGTTCGTCAATGCACTCCCATCTTCGTGTACGGCCAGGCGCCGCGAACGATCTGTGGCAAACATCCAAGTCTCAAGGGAGTTTCGCGAGCGCCGCTTGACAAGCTTTCGAGATGTTCGCCTCCGCATCGCCACGCAACCAACCGACGATACAGCGATCCGAATCATCCCAAGGGTCGAAAACCTTTCCACCCTTGTGCCCCTCTTGCCCGCGTGCCTTGCGAACGAGCAATAGCGTATTGACCGCGTTCCCGCCCGCGTCCTGAAGCACCTTCGCAATCTTTTCCGGCTCGACGGCGCAGGCCGAAAAGTAGTTGGCCGACTTCTCGGCATCCGTGCTCGGCGCGTCACCGGTGCGGTTGCCCTCGCCGGCATGGCGGAGTCCATCACGCCCAAGCAGCCGCATCGGTGCGAAGTCCGTTCCGTGGCAATCGAGCGTGCCGCAGCGGCGCTCCATCAACTCGGAAACCTGTTCAACGTAAATGACGCGCGAGGGGCAAACAGTCGGGAGTCCTTCGGACAACCCTTCCTGCTTGCAGCCGGTCGAGCCCAGAACTCCTACGAAGGCCACCGCCAAGAGTGCCATCCGCTTGCCGTGTTTGAGACTCATAGGTTTCCTCCTGCCGTCCCTGATCCAGCGGCGTTTCCACCTGCACCAGCCGCTACCGGCGCAGCTCCGCCCGTTCCGGTCGCGGTGGTGGTCGCACTCATGCCGCCTGCGCCGCCCGCACCGCCCGCACCGCTCGGGGCCACGATTGAAGTCGGGCCGCAGCGCTCGAGCGCACTCAAGTAAGTCGGATCGATCACGATGGCTCCAGCCGAATCTCGGGCTTGCCCAGTCGCGGGATCGACGCCCGGATCGCGATCGATTCGATCGACCGACGCAAGCTTGTGACAGCCCGCGCAGGAGCGCTCGCGACCGATGAGCGAGTTCATTTTTACGCCCGCAACGCTCACCGTAAGCGGGAAGGCAAAGTCATCGATCCCTTGAAGGTCCGCGGTCGTAATATAAAAGTTGCCCGTCGTGTTCGTGCACGCCTTGTACGTAGCGCCTGCCGAATCATGGATGGTCACGAACACACCGTTGACTCCATTCAGATAGCCCTTGGCGGTCTGCGAAAAGATGGTGCCGGCAATCGCGAGTTTGGGCTCAGCCCCTTCGTAGGTGCTGTGGCAGTCCACGCACGGTTGCCCCGCACGATGCTCCGGACGTGTGCCCTGTGCGTCCTCAGGAGGCAGCGCGCGAATCTTTTCCGCCTGCACGGGATCGTAGCGACAACCCGCGAGCGCCGCCGCCGCCGCAGCAACGCAGAAGCCAATCCGGAGTGATGAACTTTGCATAAGGTTCAGCATCAGTTGAACTCCAACTCGAGGGTAGACGCCGTAAAGAGTCCCCAGCGATCGAACAGGTAGAGGTCATCGAGGAATTGAGTGTAGACACCCTCGACTTGAACATTGAGCGACACGACGTGACTGAACGCGGTGCGTAGGCCGAGTCCGCCGGTCGCTGCCCAAAGCGGTCCGAGCTCACGGTCGGCCGTGCGGTACTTGGGAATGTCGTAGCCGCCCAGGCTCTGGCTCGCAACGTAGGCGCGCTGCCAAAAACTGACGGGACCTTGGTAGTTGAACCGAGCGTGCGGACTCAGCCGCAACTGGGGATACCCAGCCCCGCCGCCTTTGGCTTTTCCTTCGAAAAAGTCCCACAAGAAGCGAATATCCGTGGTGCTGGCGAGTTGCCCCCAGTCATCGATGTAGAAACGCTCGGTCCCACGCAGTGTCGCCGTATCGAAACGGTGCAGAAGACCGAGCAACGCCGCATAACGCTTGCGCTTCGTCGGCAGTTGCTCGAGCGGCATCGTCGAAAGGCGCCCAGCGGCGACGAGCGCGGCGGAAGCTCCAATGGGGATCTCAGGGGCCACGGTCGCATCGAACATGGGGATGTAGCGGTAGGGCTTCGAGGAATCGCCGAGATCGAGTTCCACCGTCCCTCCCAACACCGCGACCGTCGACGCATTGAAAACAGCCGAGACGCCAAAGTTGAAGTTATGGCGATACAAATCGCGGCTAAAAACAGCGAAGTCGGTCTTGGCGCGACCGAGGATATCGGCACCGAAGTCGTAGGTGAGGTACGGCGAGACCATTTTGTCAAAAACATCCGCGCTGATGCTCACCCCGCCCGTCCGCGCGACGTAATCGTTCTCGACTGAGGTCGCACCGGTCAGCCCAAGCGTCGCGGCACCGACCTTGTAGCCGCCGCCGAGAGACGCGCCGACGCGGGCTTGATCGAAACGACGCGATGCCATCGCGACGATGTCTGCCGACGCCGTGCTCACGACGTCGACGATGGCCTGCCCACCGAGGTTCCACCCTTGGGTGGGCTGCACGGCGGCGAAGTAGAGCGCAGGCGAAACCACGTCGACCTGGTTCGTATCGTTGTAGCTTGAAACCTCCAAGCCAGCCTTGACGTTCAGTCCCTTCGCACCGGGATTGTACTTGTCGTCACACGCCTTGCGCTCGTTGGCGTTACGGGCCTTTCGATAACAGGCCTGCAGCGGCGTTTCGCTCGACGAGACATCGAGTTCGATCGACTCCGAGCGTTCGAAAGTGACCTTCTTGCTGAACTCGTAGGGCTCACCGCCCCGCTTGCCGGTCACCTCGACGAGGACCGTTCCGGGGTTGTTGCTGAGTGGAGCCCGGATCAGGGCATCGTCCACCTTGACGCCGTCGATCTTCACGACGAGGTCGGTGACGCCAGCCTGAAATTTGAGGTTGATGCGCGGCAAGTCACCGTCGAGTTGGGCTACGACGTCCTCGGCTTCCTTCGTCAGCGCGCCATTGCCGTTCGACTTCGCCATCGCAACGGCAGCCTCCGCGTCACGCTTGGCTTCGATGAGCAGGTTGCCCTTATCCTGGCAGCGCGCAGACATCAGTTTTCCGGCAGCGTAGTCGCCACCGGAAAGACTTTGCACCATCGACGCGAGGCACCCTTCCCAGTCATTCGCCTTCAGCTGCCGCCGCGCACCATCGAGCGCATTTTCCTGCGCCGAGGTGAGAGTTCCCGGCTGGACGGGTTCCGGTGTCTTCGCTTTCGCCTGAGCTTCGCTGAAGAGTTGCTTCAGCTTTTTGTTCATGAACTTCGCCGTTGGCTCGGCATTCGGCTTCTTGGCCAGGCCGGCTTGGAAGCTTGCCCGCGCCTTGTCGGCGTTGTCCTTCAGGCCGTAAGCAATGCCTTGGTTCATGTAGATATCGGCTTCGACGGCCGAGGAACACGGCGACTCTTTGCAACTGTCAAGCGCAGCTTGAATGACGCCGAGCGCGTCGTCGTATTTGCGGCCTGCAATCTGTCCGACAGCCTCCTCCATGATCGACTTCGCGACCGCGTCATCTGCCGAAGCAGGCGCACACACGCCCACGGCTACGACAAAGACGGCGGCGGCCGCAAGGCGGGGACGCAAACGGGTGAAGCAACTGGCAATTGGGTGAGAGGATTTCAATTGAGGGGGGCTCCGCATTGGATCCAAGTCACGAGGTTTTTATAAGCCAACTCGCCGAGTGGCGAGTGCACCGGGCTTTTCGCATCGGTCCGCGGCATGGCCTCACCACACACGGGTTCATACTCATTTTTGAAGCTGCTGACGAACTTGAGATTGCAGAGGAGCGCGCTCGCCTCCGGATGGCACGGGGTCACGTACGGCCCCTTCGATTCCAGGACGTACTTGACAATCGTTTTGTACGCAGCGGAGGCATCGTTGGTAGGGATGGCGAGTTTTCCGTTGGCCGATTCATGGCAATTCGACGCCGTGCAGCCACCACCGCCCGGCTTCGTCGACGTGAAGATCGCTGGGTAGATGTCCACCGACCATCGAACATCGCAAAAGAGGTCCAATTCGCATACGGGACCGCTCGAAGACGAGGCTTGCACCGCAATCACAGCCCCTCCGCCACTGGTCGTCACGCGGGACGGTTCACCGAATGTGGTGGTTTCTTCCGTGGCGCACGCACCGAGCAACAGCACACCGGTTACCGCCGCAACTAATTGAAAAGGAAGCCGCTTCATTGTTCGCTCACGTCCGTTTCTTTTTTCTGCAGGCAGCAAAGGTGAGGGGGATAGTAGGCGTTCCTTGCACGTTACGGCAAGGACCAATGCGGCCTTTGCACGTCGATTGAAGCTGCGAACGTCAGCTCGCTGCGCAGACGTTCGTGGTGCAGAATCCACTCGAGCACTCCGCGCCGGCCGCACAGGCTGCGCCGAGGGCCCGCTTGCACCCGCCGAGGGCATCGCAACTGCACTTGGCACCGCAGCCGCCTTGGGTATCGTCGCAGGCACCCGCATCCTGCCCACTGGTCACGACCTTCGCTTTGCAGGTGCCGTCGACGTCGACGTCCGCATCCTTCGCTTTTGAACACGCCGAGCAACCCGCATCGCACGCGGTGTCGCAGCAAACGCCGTCCGCGCACGACGCGGTAACGCATTCCGCGCCGTCAGCGCAAGCCACTCCCTGCGCCTTGTCGTTCACGCAGGCCTTCGTGGTGGCGTCGCAGTAGCGGTTGCTCGGGCAATCGTTGGAGGCCGCGCACGGCTTGCACGTCGAGGTATTCGGGTCGCCACTGGCGCAGTTACCACTCGCGCAGTCGCCGTCCTTTGCGCACGTTTTGTCGTTCGCGCAGGCAGGGCACGAGCCGCCACAATCCACGTCGGACTCGTCCGCATCGACCACGGCGTCCATGCAATGCGCATCGACGCAGTTTCCCGCGGCGTTGCAGACGACGCCACCATCCGAGCAAGGGGCCCCTACGGCCTTGTTGGTGACGACGCAGGAGCCTGCGACGCAGTCATGGGAAGCGCACGCGGCGTCGCTGCCGCAGGTCGTGCTCGCATTCGCAAGCGTGCACTCCGGCGCCACACCACCGTGGCCGCCATCGCCGCCATCGCCGCCGCCGCCCGCATGGCCACCGACGCCGGGCGTCGAGCCGCCGTTGCCTGTCCGAATGAGATCGCGCTCGACGGTGGCGATGAGCTCGCAGCCGATGAAGAACACCGCGAGCGCTCCGAAGACGGCGTGAAAACCTGCTCGAGAGACTCGCTTTGGCAATAGGGACGGCACGCCGGGCAGCTTAGCCTCTCGGCCGTCCCACCATCAACTTCCAACGAGGGGTTGGGGTCAGAAGTGCCAGCTACCGACCATGCCGCCGCTGTTGCGTCCGACAAATGGGGCGAAGACCGGTCGCGAAAGCGCCGTCTTTTCGTCCGCAGGCTCCTCGCCGCCCCCGGCGAGCAGCACGGCACCGGTGATGCCGAACGTGAGCGCGACGCCGAACGACATGTCCGCAATGAGGGCATTTCGCTCCGACTTCTGGGCATTATCCTCGGTCGGGTTGGCGTTGAAGTCGCTTTCTCCGCGAAGTGCAAGGATGCCAAAGGTCGTACCGAGAACCGCTCCCGCCCCGGCGATGCCAAGGGTGACAAATGCAGGAACATTGCTCAGTTTTTTTGACTCGGCCGGCACCGCGACTGGGCCGGAAGGGGCCTTCGGGGCAAGCACTGCCTGCGGCACCGCCGGGGGCAGCGCAAGCGCCGTGAGACCGACGATGAGCACGGCGTGTTCGTTCCCCTTCAGAGTCTTCGACTCGGCGTGCGGAGTGAAACCGTCGGCCTTCACTTCGATGCTGTGCGCGCCAACCGAGAGCGAGAGTTCCTGAGCGTTGCTCCAAGACGCGGGCGCCGAGCCGTCCACCGTGAGCCGGAGCCCCTTGGCCTCGGCCGGAGTCACCTTCACGGTCAGGCCTGCGGGTAGCAGCGCCTCGAGCGCCAGGATGCGCTCGTTGGCCATCGGGCTCTTGTCTGCAAGCTTATTGTTTGGATTCATCGCGACGATGGCGAGGAACGCCTTGTAGGACGCCACCGCGTCGAGCGGCTGGTTCAGTTTCTCGTAAGCCAGGGCCATCTGAAGGCGGGGAGCCGCGCCCGCAAGCTTCGCATCGGCCTTCTTGAAGAACACGATCGCTTCGGAAAAATTGCCGGCCTCAAAGAGTCTTTTGCCCTCATTAAAGGCGTTTTTCGCTTCTGCGGTGGTGGCCCGTTGCTCTCCAGACGCTGCCGGAGGCGCTGCCGGAGGCGCTGCCGGAGACGCTGCCGGAGGCGCTGCCGGAGGCGCTGCCGGAGGCGCTGCCACAGGC
Organism: Polyangiaceae bacterium; assembly: GCA_947502375.1. Classification (GTDB taxonomy): domain Bacteria; phylum Myxococcota_A; class Polyangia; order Polyangiales; family Polyangiaceae; genus SYFR01. The sequence goes on along the minus strand of CANMZR010000106.1, from coordinate 8 downwards.
GCTGCCGG